>JAJNQF010000432.1 GCA_021154945.1 Sphingomonas sp. | reverse complement strand
ATCACCACCTTGCGCCGCACGCTGGTCCGCAGCTTCGCACTGCTGGGTCTCGGACTGATCATCATGGCCGCGCTCCAGACCTTCTACGGGCTCTGGCCGCTGCGGCGGGTGCGCGAGGAGATCGCCCGGATGCGCGCCGGTCACTCGAACCGCGTGTCGAGCGCGATGCCGGTCGAGGTCGCGCCGATGGTCGAGGAACTGAACGCGCTGATCGAGCATAACGAACGCCAGGCCGAGGAGGCACGGCGTCACGCCGGCAACCTCGCGCATGCGCTGAAGACGCCGCTGACGGTCATCATGAACGCCGCCACCGCGCAGTCCGACGACCTCGCCGATACGGTGATCCGGGAAGCCCGGACGATGCGCCGGCAGGTCGATCACCACCTCGCGCGAGCCCGGGCGGTCGGGCGTCGCGGTTCCGCACATAGCCGGGCGGATGTATGGCCGAGCCTCGAATCGGTCGAGCGCGCGGTCGGGCGGCTGTACCGGCATGTCCGGATCGACGTCACCGGGCCGCGTGGGCTTCAGGTCCATGTCGAGCGGCAGGATCTCGACGAGATGCTCGGCAACCTGATCGAGAACGCCGCTAAATACGGCGGTGGCAGCGTGTTCGTGACGGTCGGCGCACAGTCGGGCTTCGTCGAGTTCCTGGTCGAGGACGACGGGGTGGGGATTCCGGAAGAGGAGCGGGTGCGTATCTTCGATCGTGGCGTGCGGTTGGATCCGGGGAAGCCGGGGACTGGGCTCGGCCTCGCGATCGTGCGGGACGTCGCGGAAATCTACGAGGGAACGGTCGCGCTGGAAGAGAGCGAAGACCTCGGCGGCCTGCTCGTGCGGTTGAGACTCCCCGCAGCCAACTGACCTTCTTCCCTCCCTGCAAGGGAGGGGCCGGGGGTGGGTCGGCCAGCTTTAGCCCCAACGGTGGGATGTGCGGAACCCGACCCACCCCCAACCCCTCCCTTTCAGGGAGGGGAGCAAGTAAGGTCACCCCCGCGACCGCGCCTGGCGGTAGGTGCCCAACACCCGCAGCCACTTCGAATGGAACCCCAGTTCCTCCAGCGCATGATCGAGGTTCGCGTCGCCCGGCTTCCCCACCACGTCCGCATAGAATTCGGTCGCCGAGAAGCTGCCGTTGCGCTGATAGCTCTCCAGCTTGGTGATGTTCACCCCGTTGGTCGCGAACCCGCCGACCGCCTTGTACAGCGCCGCGGGGACGTTCTTCACCTCGAAGATCAGCGTCGTCATCCATTCGCCGCCGACCGGCTCCTGTGCCGCGGGCGGCTTGCCGCCGCGCGCCAGCACCACGAACCGCGTCGTGTTGTGATCCGCATCGGCGATGTCGGTCGCGAGCAACTCCAAACCGTACAGCCCGGCCGCAGCAGGCGGCGCCAGCGCGGCAATCGCAGGATCGGCGAGCTCGGCCACCTTCGCCGCAGCCCCGGCGGTGTCGGGATAGCTCACCGGCTCGATCCCGTGCGCCTTCAACCAATGCCGGCACTGCCCGAGCGCCTGCGGGTGGCTCATTGCCTGGCGGATACCGTCGCGTGGACCCGGTCCCATCAGCGCATGGCGGATCGGCAGGAAATGCTCGCCGGTGATTACCAGCCCCGATTCGGGCAGCAGGAAATGGATGTCGGCGACGCGGCCATGCAGCGAATTCTCGATCGGGATGATCGCGCAGTCCGCCCGTCCGTCCTTCACCGCATCGATCGCGTCGGAGAAATCGAAGCAGGGCAGGGGCAGGCCGTCCGGGAACGCCTCGACCGCGGCGACATGGCTGTTGGCGCCCGGCGCACCCTGGAACGCGACGGCGCGCGCGGGGTCTGCGGCGGCGGCCTCGGTCATCCGCGCGACGATCGGGCGGGCGGGTACGGCGAAGTTTTCCATGGGCAGGCCGGGTAAAGGGCCGCAGCGCGCCATACAAGCGCGGCTTGCGGTGCGCGCCCGCCTTTTCTATGGCTGTCCCAAACAGAACAGGGCGGATGCGCAAGATGGACAATCGGACCAATACGATCGCCGGCTGGGTGCTCGCAGGATGTGGTGCGGCGCTCGGGCTGTCGATCGTCGGTGGGATGTTGTTCCACGGCGAGCGACCCGAGAAGATGGGCTACGCGATCGAGGGTGTGGTCGAGGAAGGTGCTGGCGGTGCCGCCGCCGACGTGCCGATCGCCTCGTTGCTGCCGACCGCCGACGCTGCCAAGGGCGCCGAAGTGTTCAAGAAGTGCGCGGCCTGCCACACCATCAACCAGGGCGGCGCCAACGGCGTCGGCCCGAACCTGTACGGCACGCTGGGTGAAGCGATCGCCAAGGGCAAGGGCGGATTCGCCTTCTCCGCGGCGCTGGCCGGCGTCGGCGGCACCTGGGACTTCGACAAGATGAACGCGTGGCTGACGTCGCCGCGCAAGTTCGCCAACGGCACGAAGATGACCTTCGCCGGCCTCGGCAACGCACAGGACCGTGCGAACGTGATCCTGTATCTCAACCAGCAGGGCTCGAACCTGCCGCTCCCGGCGGCACCCGCCGCGGGCGCTGCGCCGGCGGCTAAGGATGCGGCGGCGGAGGATCAGCCTGCGACCGCGAATGCGGCGGAGGCCGCAGCCACCGAAGGTGCGCCGACCGCCGACATCGCCAACACCGGCACGCCGGCGTCGGGTGCACCGTCGGTCGATCCCGAAGCAGCCCGCAAGGGTGCCCGCTCGGAGAAGTAACGTCTACTCCCTCTCCCCTCCGGGGAGAGGGCTGGGGTGAGGGGCAGTACCGGGCGCTACACTGCTTGGCAGCCCCTCACCCCGACCCTCTCCCCGGAGGGGAGAGGGAGCAGAAGGTAAGCTCTCGGGAAGGGTCAGCCCTCGGCGGCTTCCCGCTCGGCCCGCTCACGATAGAACGACTGCACCGCGTCCCAGGCCTCGTCCGCCGTCTCGACATAGCGGAAGATCCCGAGATCCTTCTCGCTGACGACGCCTTCCTCGACCAGCGCATCGAAGTTCACGACCCGCTCCCAGAATTCGCGGCCGAACAGCAGCACCGGGATCGGCTGGATCTTCCCCGTCTGGATCAGCGTCAACAGCTCGAACAGCTCGTCGAACGTCCCGAACCCACCCGGAAACGCCGCCAGCGCCCGCGCATGCAGCAGGAAGTGCATCTTCCGCAGCGCGAAATAGTGGAACTGTACCGACAGCGACGGGGTGACGTACGGGTTCGGCGCCTGCTCGTGCGGCAGGACGATGTTGAGCCCGATCGACTCGGCGCCAACGTCGTCCGCACCGCGATTCGCCGCTTCCATGATCGACGGACCACCACCCGAGCATACCACGAACTGCCGCCAGCCCCGCTCGTCGCGCGGCAGCACGCTGACCTTCGCCGCGAGTTCACGCGCGACGTCGTAATATTTCGACTTCTCGACCAGCCGCTCGGCGATCTTCTTCGACTTCTCGTCGGTTGCGAGCTTCAGCAGCGCCTGAGCCTTCGAAGGCTCGGGAATACGTG
Organism: Sphingomonas sp.; assembly: GCA_021154945.1. Lineage (GTDB taxonomy): Bacteria > Pseudomonadota > Alphaproteobacteria > Sphingomonadales > Sphingomonadaceae > Sphingomonas. The sequence goes on along the minus strand of JAJNQF010000432.1, from coordinate 2,574 downwards.
CCGAACCATAGAACACGAACGTCGAGCCGATCTTCGCCTCGTCGAGCACGAGTTCGGTCTTCAGCAGTTCGAGCTGGAACCGCACCGGGCGCAGGTCTTCGCGCAACAGGAAATCCATGTCCTGGAAGGCGAGCCGGTAATGCGGATGCTGCGTCTGCGGGGTGGAGACGGAGTCCTTGGCGGTCTCGGCGTCCTGGCTAGCGTTGGGGAAAACGCGTGTCGGTATACGTGTATCGGTCATTCAGGCGCGATTAGAGGAAAGGGGGGGGCAGGGCTAGACTGCCGTTTTCCTGCGTGCGCAGGAGAACATCAGCGGCAGAAGCCCGCGCGATCGTCTTCGAGGTGGAGGTGATTGCGGTGCGCGGCGTTGTAGTCCGGGCTGAGCACGGTCCCGAACCGTTTGCACGCCGACGCGCGGACCGTCTGGAGGAACTGCCGAACCTGCGGATCGGGCGAGTTCCAGTCGTTCAGCACGGTGATTCGCCGCCCGTCCTTCAGCACGAACCCGCCGACGTCGATCGCGTTGGCGATCGCGTGCCCGGAGCGCCGGCTCGCATTGCGCGCTGAGCCGACGACGTTGCGGCAGGCATAGCTCCCCATGCTGTCGATCCGCGCGAGTTCGCTGCCGAGCATCTGGTACGCGGCGGGCGCCACCGCGTTGCGCGTCCAGCCGATGAACGCGCGTGCCGCCCCGCACCGGACCGCGGTGAGGTTGGCGACCGGCACGCCGATATCGACCAGCTTGACGGTGCCGGCGAGCCCGCAACCGGGGCCGGTCTCGCGGTCGGGCAGGAGCTGGAACGACACGTGGAGCTGGCGCAGGTCGGCAAGGCACTGCGCTGTTTCCCGATTGCTCGGGACGGAAAGGTTGGGGCGGGTTTGTTGCGGGGCAGTGGGACGATCGGCGCGCCCACAGGCGGCAAGTAGAAGGGTAACGATAAGGGAGCAAAATACGCGATACATGGGCGTATAATCCTCGCCTTGGCCATGATTGTCACCCTTTCTCCGTTCGTGCTGAGCGAAGTCGAAGCATCTCGCCGCAGGGACGGGTCGCCGTAGGGACGGGACCCTTCGACTTCGCTCAGGGCGGACGGCAGGGAGAAGAGTTGACACCCCCGCGAACGCCGCTAGGGCCGGCGACGGGCCACGCGGTCCCAACGCCGCGCGTGCTCTCTGTGAGGAGAGATACATTGACGAATACGACCTACGCACCCGCTACAGGTGCGCCTGCGCTGCCTGCTACGAAGCCCGCACGCCCCTTTTTCAGCTCCGGTCCCTGCGCGAAACCGCCTGGTTGGTCCGCGGACAAGCTCGCCACCGATTCGCTCGGTCGCTCGCATCGCTCGAAGATCGGCAAGACCCGCCTCCAGTACAGCATCGACCTGATGCGCGACCTGCTGAAGCTTCCGACCACGCACCGCATCGGCATCGTCCCCGGCTCCGACACCGGCGCGTACGAGATGGCGATGTGGACGATGCTGGGCGCGAAGCCGGTTACCGCGCTCGCGTGGGAAAGCTTCGGCGAGGGCTGGGTCACGGATGCCGTGAAGCAGCTCAAGATCGATCCGACCGTCGTGCGCGCCGATTACGGCCAGCTGCCCGATCTGGGCGCGGTCGACTGGTCGAACGACGTGCTGTTCACCTGGAACGGCACCACCAGCGGCGTGCGCGTGCCGAATGCGGACTGGATCCCGGACGACCGTGAGGGTCTCTCGTTCGCCGATGCGACCTCGGGTGTGTTTGCGTACGATATCGACTGGGCCAAGATCGATGTGGCCACCTTCTCGTGGCAGAAGGTGCTCGGCGGGGAGGGCGCACACGGCGTGCTGATCCTCGGGCCGCGTGCGGTCGAGCGGCTGGAGAGCTATACGCCTGCGTGGCCGCTGCCGAAGGTGTTCCGCCTCGTCTCGAAGGGCAAGCTCACCGAGGGCGTGTTCAAGGGCGAGACGATCAATACGCCGTCGATGCTGGCCGTCGAGGATGCGATCTTCAGCCTCGAATGGGCGAAGTCGCTTGGCGAGGACGGGCTGATCAAGCGCTCGGACGCGAATGCAGCGGCTTTGGACAATATCGTGGCGGAGCGGGATTGGCTCGGCCATCTCGCGATCGACCCGGCGACGCGGTCGAAGACCAGCGTGTGTCTCACGGTCGAGGGTGCGGACGAGGCGCTGATCAAGGCGATGGCGGCGGCGCTGGAGAAAGCGGGCGCGGCCTACGACGTAGCCGGCTACCGCGACGCGCCTCCGGGCCTGCGGATCTGGTGCGGCGCGACCGTCGACACCGCGGATATCGAAGCGCTCGGCCCCTGGCTCGACTGGGCCTACGCGACCGCCAAGGCCGGCTGACCAGCGACCACGCCTTTTCCGTCCTCCTTCCAACAACCATCCTCATTCCGTCATCCCGGCGCACGCCGGGACCCATGGACACGGAGCACTCGCTCATGAAGCGACCCGCAACCGTGGGTCCCGGCTTCCGCCGGGATGACGGGGGTGGATGGGAACGGAACGGAAGGCGGCACCCCAAGTCCCCGCATTCCCAGGAGCAATCCCATGCCAAAAGTCCTCATTTCCGACA
>JAJNQF010000426.1 GCA_021154945.1 Sphingomonas sp. | reverse complement strand
CTCACCCACAACTGGATGCCTAGCGACGTCAGTGCCGCCAGCAGGACGAACGCGCCGACGCAGCCAACGTAGAGCCAGGGCCGGAACGAGGGTTCGAAGATCGCCTGCGTCCGCCGCGCCATCCCGCTCGCGCCGAGCACGTACAGCGGGAAGAAGGCGAGATAGAAGCCGACCACCCAGCAGGTGAACGCGATCCGCCCCCAACGCTCGTCGAGCCGGAACCCGAACGCCTTGGGGAACCAGTAATGATAGCCCGCCAGCATCCCGTACAGCAGCCCCGGGATCAGCATGTTGTGGAAATGCGCAACCAGGAACAGCGTGTTGTGGACGAGGTAATCGAGCGGCGGCATCGCCAGGATGATGCCGGTGAAGCCGCCCAGCACGAACGTCATCATGAACGCGAGCGCGTAGAGCATCGGCACGGTGAAGCGCACCTCGCCGCGAAACATCGTCCAGATCCAGTCGTAGATCTTCACGCCGGTCGGCACGCCGATCGTCATCGTCGCGATCCCGAACGCCGCGTTGACGTTGGCGGACTGCCCCATCGTGAAGAAATGATGGACCCACACGGTGAAGCTCAGCACCGCGATCGCCATCGTCGCGATCACCAGCGAGGTGTAGCCGTACAGATCCTTGGTCGAGAAGGTCGACACGACCTCCGAATAGACGCCGAACGCCGGCAGGATCAGGATGTAGACCTCGGGATGACCGAACAGCCAGAACATGTTGGCATAGTTCATCATGTTGCCGCCAAGGTCGTTGGTGAAGAAATGGAACCCCAGATAGCGATCGAGCGCGAGCAGCAGCGTGGCGACGGTCAGCGGCGGCATTGCGAAAATCATGAGGATCGACGTGCACAGGCTGGTCCACGAAAACATCTGCATCCGCATGAACCGCATCCCCGGCGCGCGCAGCTTGTAGACGGTGCAGGCGATGTTGATCCCCGCCACCGTCGAGCCGATCGACCCCAATGTCACCGCCCAGATCCAGTAGTCGACGCCGACGCCGGGACTGAACGCGCGCTCGGTATAGGGCGGGTAACCGCTCCATCCGCCGGTCGAGAATTCGCCGACCACCAGGCTCGCCATCATCAGGCCCGCGGCACCGATGGTAAGCCACAACGCGATCGAATTCGCCCAGGGAAACGCCATGTCGCGCGCGCCAATCTGGAGCGGCAGGACATAGTTGATCATGCCCGTCAGGAACGGCATCGCCATGAAGAAGATCATGATCGAGCCATGCGTCGAGAACAGCTGGCCGAAATGATCGGGCGACAGGAAGCCGGGGTTCCCGATCGCCACCGCCTGCTGCATCCGCATCAGCACCGCCTCGACCAGCGCGCGCGACAGCATCACGAACGCGACGACGATATACATGATGCCGATCTTCTTGTGATCGAGGCTGGTGAGCCACTCGGTCCACAGATACCGCCACTTGCCATAGCGCGTCAGCAGCGCCGCGACGACGACCGCACCGACCACCACCAGCGCACCGGCGAACGCGCCGATGATCTCGCTGATCGTCGGGTTCTCCCAAGCGCGCACGAACGGTAGGTCCTGCCAGCCGAACCGGCCGAGCACCGCTGGCCAGAGGGGAACGGAAACGGTCATCGGACGGCTTTCTGGGGGGAATGGGTCATGCCGCCGGTTGCGGCGACAACGTGCTCGAACAGGTTCGGCGTAACATGAGCGAACTCGATGGGGTGCGTGATGATCGATCGCGCGGACAGCCGCCGCCACGTTTGTGGGTCGAGGGTACGTTTGCCGCGGCGTGCAGCCGCTGCCCAGCGATCGTATTCCGCCGAAGACACCGCAACGACGTCGAACTTCTGCTGCTGGAACCCAGCGCCGTTATACTGCGTATTCTCGCCGCGAAACCGTCCCGGCCGGTGCGCCTGGATGTTTAGCTCAGTCGTCATGCCGCCCATCGCGTAGATCTGCCCGGCGAGCTGCGGGATCAGCATCGACTGCATCACGGTGCCGCTGGTCAGCTTAATATGTACCGGGCGCCCGGCGGGAATGGTCAGCCGATCGACCGACGCGACCCCGAGGTCGGGATAGACGAACACCCATTTCCAATCGAGCGCGATCGCCTGCACTTCGACCGGCGCTGCGCCCGGCAACGGTCGATACGGATCGTCGATCTGCGTCCAGTGCCACAGCAGTACCGCGAGCCCGATGACGATCCCGGCAGGCGGGATCCAGATCAGCCCTTCCACCCACCAGGAGAAATTCCACTTCGGCCGGTACGCGTCGCCGCTGTTGGACAGCCGGTAATGCCACGCGAACAGCGGCGTCAGCAGCAGCACCGGTCCGGCGACGAACAGCAGCACGATCGACACGGTGACGAACAGGTCGCGCTCGTGCCCCGCCACCGGCCCCTGCGGGTTGAAGAAGCCGTGCGACAGCGCCGTGCAGCCCCCTAGACTCATCAGGATCGAGAGCGGCGCCACCCGCGATAGACTCCACTTAAATCGAACGCTCACCTAGCCCCCTTGTCGCACTGCCCGCCATCCTTAGTGGAGGGTGTGCTGACGTCCTTAACTTGCAAGCCATCCACCACCGTTGATAGCGGTAAATGGCCTGCCCCCCTAGCTACATGAAAGTCGAAGCGGCTTGCTCGCTTTCGTTGTCACGTACGTGGCAAGGCATAAGCCAGCGTGTAATCCCCATACCGCGTCCCGAGCGCACCGTGCCCCCCCGCGGTGATCACGACATATTGCCGCCCGTCCGCGCCCCGGTACGTCATCGGCGTGGCCTGCGCCCCGGCCGGAAGCCGTGCCTTCCAGACGACCGTGCCGGTCCTTAGGTCGAACGCGCGCAGATACTGGTCGGTGGTCGCGGCGATGAAGGCCAGCCCGCCCGCGGTGACGATCGACCCGCCAAGGTTCGGCACGCCGGTCTTGATCGGTACGCCCAGATGCGATCCGAACAGGCCCGTATCGCGCGCCGTACCGAGCACCTCACGCCACAGCACCTTTTTCGTCTTCAGGTCGACCGCGGTCAGGTGACCCCAGGGCGGCGCGTTGCACGGCGCGCCGAAGATCCCGATCCACGCCTGGACGACCGCGACGTACGGCGTGTTGTACTGCGTCTGCAACTGCGCCTGCCGCGCGTTCTCACCGCCCTGCTTCTGCGCCATCAGCGGCGCGACGCGCGGATCGTCGCGGCGCATCAGCCACAGCTTGAACGGCATCTCCATCGTGTTGACGGTCATGATGCCGCGCACCGGATCGACCGCCGCGCCGCCCCAGTCGGTCACGCCGTCGAACGCGGGATGGCCGATGATAGGCGTCAGGCCGATCGGCTGGTAGATCCCCGCACCCTGCGAGCGGCGAATGTCGATCCGGCACAGCAACTGGTCGATCGGCGTCGCCCCCCAGGTGGCCTTTTCGCTCGGCGCGGGTGGGGTGAAGGACGGCATGCCCACCGAGAAAGGCTGCGTCGGCGATACAGTGACGCCGGGCGTCGCACCGTCGGTCCGCACGCGTCGCTCGGCGACCGCGGCGATCGGGGCACCCGTCAGCCGATTGAGGAAATAGACCTGGCCCATCTTGGTCGTCTGGAGCAGCGCGGGGATGGTTCGCCCGTCAGGCGCGCGATAATCGAACAGCGACGGTCCGATCGGCAGGTCCATGTCCCACATGTCGTGGTGGACCAGCTGCCGGCTCCAGCGCAGTTTGCCCGATGCCACGTCGAGCGCGACGATCGACGTGCCGAACCGGTCGTCGAACGGCCGCCGATAGCCGATCCAGTAATCCGGCGAGGCATTGCCCGTGCCAAGGTACACGAGGCCGTTCGCGGCATCGGCGGTGATCGCGCCCCAGACGTTGGGCGTGCCACGCGTGTAGACCTGACCCGCAGGCAGCGGCGCGATCGCGTCCTGCGACCGGCCGACGTCCCACGCCCATACCGGCTGTCCCGATACCGGGTCATACGCACGCACCACGCCGCTCGGGATGTTGCGGTTGACGTTGTCTGTGATCCGCTCGCCGATAATCAGTCGCCCGTTGACCACTATCGGCGGCGACGTCCCGATCTGGTCGGAGGCGTTCGACACGCCCATGTTGGCGCGAAGGTCGATGCTGCCGTTCTCGCCGAAGCGCCGGCATACCTGCCCAGTTTCGGCATCGAGCGCCACGAGCCGGGCATTAAAGGTTGGCGCGAAAATGCGGTGCGGGCACGGCGTCCCGGCGGGTGCGTCGAAATACGCCACCCCGCGGCAGACGAGGTAGTTGTTGCCCTGCACATTAGCCGCCTCGTGCCAGCTCCACTTGGTCCGGCCAGTGGTCGCGTCGATCGCCTGCACGAACGAATGCGGCGTGCAAGTGTAAAGGCTATCGCCGATGTGGATCGGCGTGGCCTCGGAATGATATTCCCGCTTGTGCTCGGCCGTCTCTGCCGCGACCGGCAGATCGCCGGTCCGCTGCGTCCAGGCGAGCGCCAACCGCTCGACATTGGCAGGTGTGATGTCAGCCAGCGAGGAATACCGCCGGCCTGATGCGGTACCGCCATACTCGTTCCAGTCGTCATCGGCCTCGCCTGTCGCTACTTGCGTGAGTACGCTTGGCGTGAGTGCGACCAGCCCCTGTGCATCGACGTCGCGCCCACGCACCGCGAACAGGCCTAAGCATAAAACCGCAACGCTCGCTGCGACGACGGGGGCGGCGCGTGATAAACCGGAACGACC
>JAJNQF010000418.1 GCA_021154945.1 Sphingomonas sp. | reverse complement strand
CCAGGCGCGCAAGGTTCTGGAGGAGTTGATCCGCGTGACCAACGAGGCCAAGGCCGGATGAGCGACGTCCTCACCAAGATCTGCGCCGACAAACGCGCGCATATCGCGGCCTGCAAATCCCAACGGCCGCTGTCGGCGATGCGCGCCGCCGCCGAAGCGCGCAACCGCACCGATCCGCCGCGCGGCTTCCGCAGCCGGCTGGAGCGTGTACTGCGCTCTGGCAGTTTCGGCCTGATCGCGGAGATCAAGCGGGCGTCACCCTCCAAGGGCCTGATCCGCGCCGATTTCAATCCGCCGTCCTTGGCGCGTGCCTATGCGGCGGGTGGCGCGACCTGTCTGTCGGTCCTGACCGACGTGCCGTATTTCCAGGGCGAGGATGCGTTCCTGGAACAGGCGCGTGGCGCCTGCGCCCTGCCCGCGTTGCGCAAGGATTTCATGCTCGACCCCTACCAGGTGTTCGAGGCGCGCGCGATCGGCGCCGATTGCATCCTGCTGATCATGGCCGCCTTGGAAGATGCGGAGGCAGCGGAGCTGGAATCGCTGGCCTTCGATCTCGGCATGGACGTGCTCCTTGTCGACCCCCGGCACGTCAGCGCGGACGACGAACTGCCCGTCGCGCTCGAGCGTCTCGAGCACCGGGGCGAAGATCGCCGTGCCTGTGTCATCGCGGGCGGCGCGGGCCGATACGCCGCTCAGCCCGCTGAACAGCTGGTCGAGATCGTCCATGAAGCGACGCATCAGCGTGAACGGCGTCGCAAGCGGCATCACCGACGGTCGCGCGATCTCACGTTGCGTGCTGGCCCCATTCTGCTGCTGTCGCTGCTTCTCCTTGGATTCGTTCTCTCGTCGTTCTTCCGCCATCGCGCACCTCCATCGACGAGTCGTCGCAAGTCGCTCGCGACAGCGCACCATCGCGCGGTCACGCGACCAGGCTCGAACCGCATCGCAGCAAGCGGCTCGCCATCTGTCGCGCGCACCTCGAGGCCTCGACGCGCCCGATTTCGCGCCGCGGCGAAGGCGAGACGTCCGACAATCGGACGTCCAGCCGTCGGGCGCCAGGTGGGCGGTGCCCTGACTGCCGGCGCTGCGCGTCCGCGATCAGGGGTGCCGGTCGACGCCGCCGGCCGACGAGCGCTCGCCCCCGGTGGCGATGCGGCGCTTGATCCGGCTGAGCGCGATCGGCGTGATGCGCATGAAGCGCGCGATGTCGCACTGGCGCAGGCGGCGAGCGAGATCGGGCATGGCGACGAGGAAGGTTCGATAGCGCTCCTCGGCGCTGTCGCACAGCAACGCTTCCTCGCGCAGCTCCTTCCGTCGGCGAACCCAGGCCGAGAAGCCGGCATAGGCCGCGACGAGGCGAGGCTCACGGGTGATCTGGACACCGGCCCAGGCGAGCGGCAGATGGACGACGACGCACGCCTCCAGGCATTCAGCCGTGAACCGGCTCGGGGTGTGCGCGCTCCCCGGATCATTGGCGGCGAACAGCCCCGGATCGGAGATGAAGCTCTTGATCCACTCGTCGCCCGCGGCCGTCTGATACGCCAGCTTGACCAGCCCCGTCTGGAGGACGAACAGCCCGGCCGACTCGTGGCCCTGACGGATCAGGACGCTGCCCTTCGGCTTGTGGCGTGGTGTCCAGAGGCCGTCCCGGATCGCGAGCTGCCGCAGCAGGTCGATCAGCTGCGCCACGTCGAAATCTGCCGCCGATAAACCCGGGTTCATTCCGGAGCTGCCGCCGCGTGCCATACGGGGGTCAACCAACCACGTGATCGAGGACCCATGTCAAGCTTGCTCGTCGCCCCAAGAACGATCCTCCTGACCGGCGCCACCTCGGGCATCGGCGCGGCACTGTGCTCGATGCTGCTCGCGCAGGGGCATCGGGTCATCGCCGTGTCGCGGCGGGCGAGCCGGATGGAACCGTGCAGCGCGCTCACGCCCGTCGACTGCGATCTCTCCGATCCCGGGGCGGTGCGCGCAGCGATGGCGACCATCCTGTCACGCCACCCCGAGACCGGCATCGTCATCAACAACGCGGCGGTCCAGCATGCCCGGCCGCTGACCGATCCCGCCTTCGATCCGGCAGACGCGATCGACGAGGCGAACGTCAATCTAGTGGCGCCCGCGCTGATCGCCCACGCGGCGCTGGCAACCTTGCTGGCGACGGACCGGCCCACCGCGATCGTCAACGTCAGCTCGGGTCTGGCGTTCCACCCCAAGCGCGACACGGGCCTGTACTGCGCCTCCAAGGCCGCGCTGCACAGCCTCTCGCAGAGCTTGCGCTACCAGCTCGAGGGCACCAGCGTCCGCGTGATCGAGGCGATCCTGCCGCTGGTCGACACGCCGATGACCGCGGGGCGCGGCAGCGGCAAGATCGGAGCGGACACGGCGGCGCGCGCGATCCTCGCCGGCATGGCGAAGGGCCGTGACGAGATCTTCATCGGCAAGGCGAGGCTGCTGCGCCTGCTGGACGCGATCATCCCCGCCATCCCCCGCAAGGTGCTCAAGGGCTCATGAAGGACCTGATCAAGGTCGCGCTGGTCATCGCCGTCGCCTTCGCCTCGACCTTCGTCGTCATGCGGCTGGCCGGGATCCTGACCGAGGACGGCGTGCGCGCCTTTCTTTCCGAGGCGCACACGATCCATCCAGGCTGGTTCGTCGCGCTGGTGGTCGGGCTGATGCTGCTCGACCTGCTGATCGCCATCCCGACCATGACGACCATCCTGCTCGCGGGGTACTTTCTCGGCGCCTGGCTGGGCGGTGCCGCGGCGGTGCTCGGCCTGCTGGCGATGGGGAGCACCGGCTATCTGCTCGGCCGCCGCCTGGGTCGGCCCGTGCTTTCCCGCCTGTTCAAGAACGAAGCGCGGCTCGAGGAGATCGAGCGCGCCTTCGGCCGCAACGACCTGCTGGTGCTGTTCGCCTGTCAGGCGCTGCCGATCCTGCCCGAGCTCAGCTGCTGCCTCGCCGGGATCGTCGGGACGCCGCTGCGCCGCTTCTATTTCGGCTACGCGGTGGGCGTCGTTCCGTTCGCATTCATCGTCGCCTGGGCGGGGTCGGCATCGACGCTGGCCAATCCCAAGCCGGCGATCTTCACGACCGTCGCCGTGAGCGTGAGCTTGCTCGCCGTGTGGACGCTGCTGCAGAAGAAGCGCTGATCGCGCGAGGCGGCCCGGTCGCCCCCTCGATTGACCCGGCAGTGTGACCAGTCAACGTGGTCACATGCGTGTGATCGAGGCCTCGGAGTTCAAAGCCCGCTGCCTCGCCATCCTCGACGAGGTCGGGCGCACGGGAGAGTCCGTGGTGATCTCGAAGCACGGCCGCCCGGTGGCCGAGCTCGTTCGCCCACGACGACAGCGGAAGGGCCGCTTTCCCCAGGATGCGCTGCGCGGCACGGGACGGACGTTGGGCGACATCATCGCCCCGGCCCTTCCCTCCGACGCCTGGGAGGCGACGCGCGAACGCCGGTCGTGAGACTCCTGCTCGACACGCACGTCTGGTGGTGGCGGGTGACCGGCGAGCCCGGGCTGTCGACGGCGCAGAAGCGCGCGCTGGCAAAGGCCAGTCCCGAAGAGCCGCTCCAGATCTCGGACATCAGCCTCTGGGAGATCGCGACACTCGCCTCCGTCGGCAGGCTCGCGGTGAGCATCCCGTTCCTGTCGCGAGAGCCGCGCCAGGCGTCGCGATCAGACGTCGCCCGCAACGGCGGGCACGGTCGCGTGAGGGGAAGGAGCATCGAACCAGCCTGGACTAAGTCCATGTAGCCGAATACGCTCTCCGGCGTGAAGACCGTCACCACACACGAGGCGAAGACCCATCTCTCGAGGCTGGTCGCAGAGGTGGAGGCCGGCGAGGAGATCATCATCCGCCGGGGTGCCCGGGCGGTCGCTCGTATCGTACCCCTCCGCAATACGAAGAAAGCCACCCGTCCGAAGGTCGGAACGATCACGTCGCCGCCCATCCGCGCCAAGCGAGGGGCGTTCGAGCCGCTCTCGGACGAGGATCTGAAGGAATGGGGACTGTGAGTTGAGCCTGCTCCTGGATACCTGCACGTTCCTCTGGCTGACTGCCGAGCCGAAGCGCCTGAGCCGGCGGGCCCGTGAAGCCATCGATCGCACGGCCACGCGACTCTACCTCAGCGACGTGTCGGTGTTCGAAGTCTGCACCAAGTGGCGCAGCGGCAAGCTCGAGCTCCCGACCACCCCGCGGCGGTGGTTCGGCGAGCAGACCCGCATGTGGCAGACCGAGCGCCTTTCGCTCGACGTCGAGCACTACTACCGCGAGAGCGAGCTTCCGGCGCTCCACCGCGATCCGTTCGACCGCCTGCTGGTGGCGCAGGCGATCGAGCGTGACCTCTCGATCGTCACGCCCGATCCGGCGATCCGTGCCTACCCGGTCGCGGTCGTCTGGTGAGGTTTCACGACGAGGCCTGATCGGTGGGGCGCTCGGCACGAGCGAGTGCAGCTTCGTGCCCCCCTCCGCTGCGCCGCACCCCGCGCGGTGCGGCAGGCGCGCGACCACCGCCGCGCGCCCGCCCGCCGTCGTTTCAGCTCAGCCGAGCCGGATGCGCGCGACCCCACACGGACGTGGCCCGCGCCGAGGCTGCGCTCTTCGGGGCGCGTGTGGCCCCCCCTGCCCGGGCTTTCGTCGACACACCGATCGTCGAGGCCGCGCCAAGTCGAGAATCTGCGCGGGGATGCCGTCCCACGCGTTTGACGCCACGCAAGCGTGTGCCCTACGGTCGCGCGGCCGAATGGCACGCAGCGCTGGAATTCCAACCGTCACGCGACACCGACGTGACCCTGCAGCGACGACGGAGGGAAGCATGACTTGGTTTCGGATGATGGTGGCGGTGTGGTCGCTGCTCGTGGCGGGACACGTGGCCCGCGGAGAGGCGCGCGCACAGCTGCTGATCGCCGAGCCCGGCACGAGCGGCGATCAGCTGATGTTCTTCTACGACGCGACGCCGGGCCGCGCGGCCTTCCTGGTCGTCTCGAACACGTCGCCGGACGGGCTCACGATCGAGATCGCGTGGTACGCGCAGGATCTGAGTCGGCGGCTCGCGACCCAGGTCCAGGCGCTCGCATCCGGCGCCAACGTGGTCCTCGATCCCGGTCAGGTGCCGGGCGTGCCCGGCAATGCGGGGCTCGCCGTGGTGACGCCGATCTCGAGCCCGGGCGACACGCGCCCGGTCGTGCCGGCACCGCTCCGCGACACGCTGCGGTCGGAGGCGTCGGGGGCGCTCGCGGGCGGCTTCACGCTCGCCACTCTCTCGTCGCTCAGCGCCTTCGGGCAGAACCCGCTCGCCCGCGTCGCGGTCGACGCTTTCGGCAACCGCGCGCCTGCCGGCGCGATCGTCGACGGCACGGCGATCCGCTACCAGCGCATCGCTCCGGACAATCTGTTGATCCCGTTCTACTTCGATCCCTCCAGCGGCGCGCTCACGAATCGCGCCTTCTTCGCGGCGTTCGACGACCGCTACGGCGCGACCGCCTTCGCCATCGGGCCGGTGACCGTCGACGTCGGCTTCATCGTGATCGACGCCGACGGCGAGGACGTCGCGAACGGGACGCTGGCCGTGAACGGCGTCACGTTCACGGACCTCCAGGCGCTCGCGGGCGGCACATCCCTCACGAGCAGCGGCAAGGTGCTCCTCGGCCACGACGCCCCTCTGCCAGCCAACGGGAACTTGCTCGGGCTGATGAGCCAGTCACTGGGGTCGTTCGCGGTCGGGCAGGGGATGACCGGGTACTTCGCAGACCGCGGCCAGGACGCGCGGTTCGTCGACAACGGCGACGGGACGATCACGGATCGGCAGACCGGGCTCCAGTGGGAGAAGAAGACGACGGCCCCGGGAAGCGGCGAGAACCTCGCCGACCCGCACGACGTCGACAACAACTACAGCTGGAGCGCCACCGGCACCGCGCCGGATGGAACCGTGTTCACCAGCTTCCTCGCGGGGCTGAACCGTGGCGCGTTCGGCGTCGGCGACTGCGTGGGCGACGGAATCACGCAAACGGGAGGCTTCGCCGGCCATTGCGACTGGCGGCTACCGACGATCGAGGAGCTGCAGACCATCGTCGACCTCGGCGTCCCGGGGTGCCGCAACTTCGACCCGGGGGCGAGCGCTCCCTGCATCGATCCGATCTTCGCACCCATCGCCGAGAGCACCGCGTACTGGTCGGTCACCCGACAGGGAAGCGACCGCGCGGTCCTGGTCCGTTTCGATGCTGGTTTACCCGCCCAGACGTTGCGTACCGATGCGCTCGCTGCGCGCGCCGTGCGGGGCGGAAGATGACGACTTGACGGCGGCGCATGGCGTTGCGGACTTTGTGCACGGCGAATCGGACGCGGCGTACCCACGTACCCTAGGGTCGCGCGGCCAAAGCGACATGGATCGACGAGGGAGGCGATGATGGTTTTCTCGCGGATGATGGCGGCGGCGTTGTCGCTGCTCGTGGCGGGACACGTGGCGAGCGGCGAGGCGCGTGCGCAATTGCTGATCGCGGAGCCCGGGACGAGCGGCGATCAGCTGATCTTCTTCTACGATGCGACGCCCGGGCGCGCGGCCTTCCTGGTCGTCTCGAATACCTCGCCCGACACGCTCACGCTCCAGATCGACTGGTACTCGCAGGATCTGTCGCAGCGACTCGCGACCGGGTTCCAGGTGCTGACGGCCGGCGCGAACGTCATCCTCGATCCGGGCCAGGTGCAGGAGGTGCCCGGAAACGCCGGGCTCACCGTCGTGACGCCGATCGTGAGCGGGACCGACACGCGCCCGATCGTGCCGGCCCCGCTCCGCGAAACCGACCCGACGGCATCTTCGGGGTCGCTCGTGGGCGGCTTCACGCTCGCGACGCTCTCGTCCAACAGCGCCTTCGGACAGAATCCGCTCGCCCGGGTCGCCGTCGACGCTGCCGGCAACCGCGCGCCGGCCGGCGCCATCGTCGACGGCTCGACGATCCGCTATCAGCGCATCGCGCCGGACCTCCTGCAGATCCCGTTCTACTTCAATCCGGCGAGCGGTCAGCTGACGAATCGCGCGTTCCTTGCCGCGTTCGAGGACCGCTACGGCGCGACCGGCTTCAGCATCGGGGGCGTGAGTCTCGAAGTCGGCTTCGGCCTGATCGACGCCACCGGCAACAACTTCGCGAACGGGACGATCCCCGTGAACGGCGTCACCTTCACCGACCTCCAGACGCTCGCGGGCAGCACGCTCTTCACGAGCAGCGGCAAAGCCCTCTTGGGCCTCGACGACCCCCTGCCGGAGAACGGGAACCTGCTCGGGTTGATGAGCCAGTCGCTCGGGACGTTCGCGGTCGGTCAGGTCATGCCCGGGTTCTTCGGGGACCGCGGACAGAATCCCCGGTTCGTCGACAACGGCGACGGGACGGTCACGGACCGGCAGACGGGGCTCCAGTGGGAGCAGAAGACGGGGGTCATCAATGGCGCGCCCAACTTCGCCGAGCCGCGCGACGTCAACAATCAGTACACGTGGAGCGCCACAGCCGGACCTGACGGGACCGTGTTCACGAGCTTTCTCGCCGGCCTCAACAACGGCGCGACCGGCGTCGGCAACTGCACGGGAAACGGCACCACGCAGGCGGGCGGCTTCGCCGGCCGCTGCGACTGGCGGCTGCCGACGATCGCGGAGCTCCGGACCATCGTCGACACGACGGTTCCGGGGTGCGGCAGCGGTACGGCGGCGTGCATCGACCCGATCTTCGGACCCACCGCCTTCGGCACTGACGGCATCAACGGTCTCCCCGGCCTGTACTGGTCGGCGACGATCGCCGCGGCAAACGACGGTGTCGTCCTCACGGTCGATTTCGAGGACGGGAGCCTCGACAGCGACACGCCTCGCTTCAGCACCGCGACCGCAGCGCGCGCGGTGCGCGGCGGCAGGTGAGCGCGTGACGGCAGCGTGAGCAACGCGGAGACGCGTCGCGTCGGCGAGCGCGAAGCGACGCGTGCTTCCGAACGCCTTCCGCCACAGGCATGCCGGATGAATAAGGTAGCGCCTCGGTGACGCCCTGCACGGGCTCGTCGTCGGGCGGATGCTTTCCCGCCGGCTCGATCTGCTGCCCCGACGGGCGCGCGTGTCCGGGCACGCACCACTGCGTCGCGCTCGAAGGAACCTACGGCTGCGAGGCCAACCCTCCCTGAGGGTCCGATCGGCCGGCGCTGCTCGCGTGCTGCGCTTCGACGCTCGGGAGGTCCGCAGCGCTCGCCACCCGGGGCATCCGCTCCGGTGACCGAGCCTCGCCGAGGCGGCGCTCGCGCTCGGCGAGCCCGCGGTCGCGGTCGCCGCG
>JAJNQF010000407.1 GCA_021154945.1 Sphingomonas sp. | reverse complement strand
AGGCCGTCTTGTACGGGCTCGGGTCGTAAAGCGTATACATCGCCGCGACGGACAGGCCGAAGGTCATCACGATACAGATCGCGATCGCTTCGGAGATGAGTTCGCCGATAAAGGCTTTGGTGTGCGGATTCATTCGCCCGTTCTAACACCGGTTACGAATTGGTCGAGTATCAGTACTGCGGATGCGGCGGCGGCGATCGGTCGGGCGTCCGGCGGAACGGCCCCAGGCTACCTTGGATGGCATCGGCGGATGGGATGGGGTGGTGCCGGTTGCAGGAATCGAACCCGCGACATCCAGTTTACAAAACTGGCGCTCTACCAACTGAGCTAAACCGGCCCTTGCGTCGGGCGCTGCCCGGTGCGTCGCGACCCAATGCTTCAAGACACGCCGAAGGTCCAGCCCTCGGTTCGCGCAATATGTGGCGTCATCGTCGTCGGTGTCCAGAGGTCGGGGCGGTGCGCGTTGGCACGCAGCCAGGCGGCGGTGAGGATCGCGTCGGTGGCGTGATCGTCGTAGCGTGCAAGTGGTGCGTGCGGACGGGTCCCCAGATTGGCCAGCGCCGCGTCGAGCGCGGCCGCGTCGCGCATCTTGCTGAGCCCCTTGCGGATACCGGCGGCACGGGCGGCGATCGTGGTGTAGATCTCGACGATCACCGGCCCATCCGTCGGTAGCGGATCGAACGGCCAGACCGGCACGCGGCCGGCAAGGCGGTGGAGCACGCGCATGCCGGTCAGGCTCGACTTGCCGACCTGCGCAGCGCCGACGAGGTTGAAGCAGCTCGTCGGCGACAGGCCCATCGTGCGCTGGCCGTGCTCGCAGACGCGCATCCGGCCCGCGCCGCCGGGGAAGAGGTCGCCGCAGTCGCGGTGCTGGCGGAAGTGGCGGCGGATTTCCGGATCGGTGAGCAGGGTCGACACTGCAAGATGCGGGTCGGTGGTGGAGGCTTGGTCGACCATCGCCCAGAGCGCGCGGGCGTCGGGCGGACTGCCGGGCGTGCCGGGGAAGTACCCGTCCTGGTCTACGAACGGGAAGGCGGGGGAGAGGTCCAGGCCGACCAGCGTCGGCTCGGTCTGGTCGAGCAACCACGCCAGCACGTCGTCGCGCGACCATGCTGTCGCTTCCGGTGGCTCGACCAGCGCCGGCGCGGTATCGCCTGTATCGCAGATCGCGACGGCGATACCCTTGTGTCGGTGCCCTTGCGCACCGGACCAGTCGATCGCTGCAAACCGCGTGAAGCGCGTTTCAGCCATTCTTCTCGGCGCGCAGGCCGTCCCAATAGGCGAGACGTTCGGACAGGCGCTTTTCGAACCCGCGTTCGGTCGGGGTATAGAAAGTCTGTGGGCTCATTTCGTCGGGCCAATAGTCCGAGCCTGAGAACGCCTCTTCCGTATCGTGATCGTAGGCGTAACCCTTGCCGTAGCCGATATCGCGCATGAGCTTGGTCGGCGCGTTGCGGATCGAGGCGGGCGGCATCAGCGACCCCGTCTCGCGCGCCGATTTCCACGCGGCCTTCTGCGCCTTGTAGACCGCGTTCGATTTGGGCGCGGTCGCGAGATAGACGCAGGCCTGCGCGATCGCGAGTTCGCCCTCGGGGCTACCGAGGAAGTCGTAGGTGTCCTTGGCGGCGATGCACTGCACCAGCGCCTGAGGGTCGGCGAGGCCGATATCCTCGACCGCGGCACGCGTCAGCCGGCGGAGCAGGAACAGCGGTTCCTCGCCCGCCGTCAGCATCCGCGCGAGGTAATAGAGCGCGGCCTGCGGATCGCTCCCGCGGATCGATTTGTGGAGCGCGGAGATCAGGTTGTAATGCCCCTCGCGATCCTTGTCGTACACCGCGACGCGACGTTGCAGGAAGTTCGACAGGCCTGCGGGATCGAGCGGCTCCGGCAAGTTGACCGAGAACAGCGTCTCCGCCTGATTGAGCAGGAACCGGCCGTCGCCATCGGCGCTGGCGATCAACGCGTCCTTGGCAGGCGGGGTGAGGGGAAGGGCGCGCTCCATCTCCGTCTCGGCGCGGTCGAGCAATTGTTCGAGGGCACCGCGGCCGAGGCGTTCGAGGATCAGCACCTGCGCGCGGCTGAGCAGTGCGGCGTTGAGTTCGAACGACGGGTTCTCGGTGGTCGCGCCGACCAGCGTGACGGTGCCGTCCTCGACGTAAGGCAGGAAACCGTCCTGCTGGGCGCGGTTGAAGCGGTGGATCTCGTCCACGAACAACAAGGTGCGCTTGCCGATCTTGGCGTGCTCGCGCGCTTCGGCGAACGACTTCTTGAGGTCCGCGACGCCGGAGAACACCGCCGAGATCGCGACGAACCGCAGGTCGACCGCGTCGGCGAGCAGGCGCGCGATCGTCGTCTTGCCGGTGCCGGGCGGGCCCCAGAGTATGATCGACGACAGCCGCCCCGCGGACACCATCCGTCCGATCGCACCCTCGGGGCCGGTGATGTGATCCTGCCCGACAACCTCGTCCAGAGCACGCGGGCGTAGGCGATCGGCGAGCGGCGCGTTTTCAGGGTGCGTTTCGGTAGGGGCGGCGGGTTCGAAGCCCGCGAAGAGATCGGCCATGCGCGGAAGATAGGGGCGGGGGAGAGGTTTGCCCATCCGTTGCCACCCACACTCCGTCATGCCGGGCTCGTTCCGGCATCCACCCTTCCGCACGATCATCGATGGCGAGTTTGCGGAACGGTGGACCCCGGAACAGGTCCGGGGTGACGAATCTGACGGGCATCTTGAACCGGAAACAGTCTGCGATATATCTCTGCTCTAAGCGAAGATATATCGGAGAACACTCAAATGCGTTTTGGTATGGGATATGGAGCCTGGACCGGCGGCCCTCGTGGTGACGGTCACCGGCATGGCGGCCGCGATCACGGGCCCGAGCATGCGGCATGGAAACAGGGTGGCGGACCGCGTGGGCGTGGTCGGCGGCTGTTCGACGGCGGCGAGCTCAAGCTCGTCATGCTGAAGCTGATCGCGGATGCGCCGCGCCACGGCTACGACCTGATCCGCGAGATCGAGGGGCTGACCGGGGGTGGCTATGCGCCGAGCCCGGGCGTTGTCTACCCGACGCTCAGCATGCTCGACGAGATGGGGCTGATCGAGGAGCAACAGTCGGAAGGCGCGAAGAAGCGTTTTGCGGCGAGCGACGAGGGCCGCGCGCATCTGGCGGAGAACACGGCCGTGGTGGACGGCTTGTTCGCGCGGCTGGCCGCGGTCGGGGCGGAGTCCGAGCGGACCGATGGTGCGCCGATCCGGCGGGCGATGGGCAATCTTCGGCAGGTGCTCCAGCACCGGCTGATGCGCGAAGACGTCAACGAGGACACGCTGCACGACGTCGCGGCGCTGCTCGACGAAGCCGCGCAGAAGATCGAGCGCTTGAAGTGAGCGTCTCGGTCGCCAGCGTGCCGACGCATTCCGCCAGCAAGTATCTCCAGCAATTGGCCAAGCATTGGAGCCACAAGATGGAGGTCACCTTCTCGGAGGAAGAAGGCCGCATCGTCTTCCCGAGCGGCGCGGTGCTGGAGATGCGTGCCGACAGCGAAACGCTCGACGTCGCGCTGACGGTGCCGGAGGGCGAGGATGTCGACCGGATGCGCGGGGTGGTGTCGAGCCACCTCGACCGCTTCGCCTTCCGCGAGGCGCCGCTGACGTTTGATTGGACGACCGTCTGAGGGCGCGAGGCAGGAAATGCCCCGAACTGCTCCCCTGCCAGGAAGGGAGGGGCTGGGGGTGGGTAGGCTGGTTTGAGCCACCGACGCCTGAACATGCGGAACCCGACCCACCCCCCAACCCCTCCCTTCCAGGGAGGGGAGCAGTCGCGAGTTAAGCCCCCCGCCGCGCCATCACCTCTAGATACGTGTCCAGCACCGTCTGGTTGATCGTATCCCACAGATACCCGGTTGCCTTGTCGTGCCCGGCCCAGCCCATCGTCTCTCGCAGCCCCGGCTCAGAAACGATCCGCCCGATCGCATCCGCATATCCGGCGATATCCGTCGGCGGCACGAGGAACCCGGTCACCCCGTCGTCGACTAGTCCGACCGCGCCCGACGCGCGCGCGGCGACCACCGGCACACCCGCCGCCATCGCCTCCAGCGTCACGTTGCCGAACGTCTCGGTCACGCTCGGGTTGAAGAACACGTCCATCGACGCGACCGCGCGGCCGAGATCGTCGCCCGACTGGAACCCCGCGAACACCGCGCCCGGCACGCGGGCGGCAAACCAGTCGCGCGCGGGTCCCTCGCCGATCACCAGCACCTTGTGCGGCACGCCGCGCTGCTCCAGCGTCCGGATCACGTCGGCGAAGACGTCGAGCCCCTTCTCCTTCACTAGCCGCCCGAGAAACCCGACCGCGACCTCGCCGTCCGCAATCCCGCGCGCGCGCCGCCATTCGAGATCGCGGCGCGTCGGCGTGAAGCGATCATGGTTCACCCCGCGCGACCAGATCGCGGTCGGCGTCGTCACCCCCCAGCTACGGACGATCTCCGCCATGCCGCGCCCCGGCACCAACACCGCGTCGACCCGGTTGTAGAACCGCGTCAGGATTTTCACCATGATCGGCTCGAAGAACGCCATCCGGTAATAGCGGAAATACGTCTCGAACCGCGTGTGCAGCGACGCGACCGTGGCAATGCCGTTGCGCCGCCCGTAACTGATCGCGCGATGGCCGAGGAAATCGGGCGCCGAGACGTGAATCGTGTTCGGCGCGAACGCATCCAGATCGCGCCGGATCGCGGCGGGCAGCCCGCGCGCCATCTTGTATTCGCCGCGTCCCGCGGGAAGCGGCAGCGACGGCACCGCAACCAGATCGCCGGTCGGCGGGAAGGCCGGCTTGGCGTTGGTCGGCGAATAGACACGCACCGTCGCGCCCTTCGACAACAGATGGCCGACGAGCAAATTCAACGCCTGGTTTGCGCCATCGCGAACGTAATTATAGTTGCCGCTGAACAGGGCGATGCGCAGGTCGGTGGCGTGCATCGTCGCGCGGATAACGCCGCGCGCACCGAAGCGCCACTAAATCCGCAACATAGGACAACTGCTCGCCATTGATGTTCCCGTATCGTTCTCGTACATCGGGCTCATGGCGAAACCCCAGAAGCGTTACGTGTGTCAGTCCTGCGGATCGGTGTCGCACCGTTGGGCGGGGCAATGCGCCGATTGCAACGAGTGGAACACGCTGGTCGAGGAGGCGAACACCGCCGCTACGCCGTTCCATTCGAAGCATAATCTCCAGACCGGGGGACGTGCGATCCAGCTGGTCGGGCTCGATGCGGAGATCAAGCTGCCCGACCGGATGGCGACCGGCATCGCCGAACTCGATCGTGCGCTAGGCGGCGGCTTCGTCGAGGGCTCGGCGACGCTGATCGGCGGAGATCCCGGGATCGGCAAGTCGACGCTGCTGTTACAGGCTGCGGCGAAGATGGCGCTGGCGGGGCAGTCGGTCGCGTACGTCTCGGGCGAGGAAGCTGCGGACCAAGTTCGGCTGCGCGCGCGGCGGCTGGGCCTCGGCAACGCGCCGGTCCAGTTGGCCGCGGCGACCTCGACGCGCGACATCCTGACGACGTTGCAGACGAAGCCGCCGGCGATGCTGGTGATCGATTCGATCCAGACGATGCACTCCGACCTGATCGAGGGCGCGCCCGGGACGGTCAGCCAAGTGCGGGCGTCGGCGCAGGAGCTGATCCGCTTCGCCAAGGAGCGCGGCACGGCGGTGGTGCTGGTCGGGCACGTCACCAAGGACGGCTCGATCGCCGGACCGCGCGTGCTGGAGCACATGGTCGACACGGTGCTGTCGTTCGAGGGCGAGCGCAGCCACCAGTACCGCATCCTCCGCGCGATCAAGAACCGCTTCGGCGGGACCGATGAGATCGGCGTGTTCTCGATGCAGACCGAGGGGTTGGCGGAGGTCGGCAATCCGTCATCGCTGTTTCTGACGCACCGCGACGATGCGATGACCGGTGCGACGGTGTTCCCGGCGCTGGAGGGCACGCGGCCGGTGCTGGTCGAGATCCAGGCGCTGACGGTGCGATTGGCGTCCGGCGCGACGCCACGGCGCGCAGTGGTCGGCTGGGACTCCGGGCGTCTCGCGATGATCCTGGCCGTGCTGGAGGCGCGGTGCGGGCTGAGCTTCTCCAATGCCGAAGTCTATCTCAACATCGCGGGCGGCTACCGCGTGCAGGACCCTGCGGCGGATCTCGCGGTGGCGGTGGCGTTGATCTCGGCGATGTCGGAGCGGCCGGTGCCGGTCGACGCGGTGGCGTTCGGCGAGGTCGCGCTGTCGGGCGAGATCCGTCCGGTAGCGCATGGCCCGCTACGGTTGAAGGAGGCGAGCAAGCTCGGCTTCGAACGCGCGCTGGTGCCGGCGTCGATGACGGGGGAGAAGAGCGGGATGAAACTCTCGGGGTTCAAGACGCTGGCGTCGTTCGTCGATCACATGATGGGGCGTGGGTAGGCGCTCAATACCTTGTTTCCCGCGAAGGCGGGGACCTAGACTGGGCTCCCGCCTTCGCGGGAGAACAGGGTAACGGTGGTCATT
>JAJNQF010000370.1 GCA_021154945.1 Sphingomonas sp. | reverse complement strand
CCAGGGAGGGGAGAAAGCGCGCCACGCAACGACGGAGCGCATTTCCCATCGACGAGTGAAACGCCCAACGGCCCACGCCCCTTGTTCTCCCGCGAAGGCGGGAGCCCAGTCTGGATCCCCGCCTTCGCGGGGAAACAAGATGTCTGCCTAGCAGGAGGTGCGGGTGCGCCACCCCGCACATCCAATTCATTTCGCACTTGCACAATTCCCAAGATCCGGCAGCTTGTGCGCATGACAGCGGCCCCTCCGATCATCCGAACCGGCGCGAACGAGGCCAACGCCGTCACGCTGCCCGCCCGGCCGGAAGCGCTCCGCCTCGACCCCGCCGAAACCGCGGTCGTCGTGATCGACATGCAGAACGCCTACGCCTCCCCCGGCGGCTACGTCGACACGGCCGGCTTCGACGTCGCAGGCTCGGCCGCCACCATCGCCCAGATCGCCAAGGTCTTAGACACCGCCCGCGCAGCGAAAATGCCGGTCGTGTTCCTCCAGAACGGCTGGGACCCCGACTATGTCGAGGCTGGCGGCCCCGGCTCGCCCAACTGGCACAAGTCCAACGCGCTCAAGACCATGCGCGCCCGCCCCGAACTCCACGGCCAGTTCCTCGCCCGCGGCGGCTGGGACTACGAGATCGTCGACGCGCTCGCCCCCCAACCCGGCGACATCCGCGTCCACAAAACCCGCTACAGCGCGTTCTTCAATTCGCAGCTCGACAGCATCCTGCGAAGTCGCGGCATCCGCAACATCGTCTTCGTCGGCATCGCCACCAACGTCTGCGTCGAGAGCACGCTGCGCGACGGCTTCCACCTCGAATATTTCGGCGTGATGCTGGAGGACGCGACACACCATCTCGGGCCGCCCGAGATGCAGGCGGCGACCGTCTACAATGTCGAGAAGTTCTTCGGCTGGGTCAGCACGGTCGGCGATTTCTGCGGCAGCTTCGGGCAGTTGCCGAAGTGACCGGCGCATTCTCGTTCCCTCGCGAACGCGGGGGCCCAGGATCACGAACGATGACGCCTGCGACCCTGGACCCCCGCCTCCGCGGGGGAACGGTGATGACCTGAAAGGATGACGATGCCGTTCGAAGCCATCAACCCACCCCAGTTCCCCATCCCGATCGCGCCCTATTCCGCCGCCGCGAAAGCCGGCAACACGGTCTACGTCTCGGGCGTGCTGGCGCTCGGCGAAGGTGGCATTGTCCTCCACCCCGGCGACGCCGCCGCCCAAACGCGGGCCGTTCTAGACACCATCAAGACCACGCTCGAAGCTGCCGGCGCGACGCTGGAAGACGTCGCCTTCAACCACATCTTCCTGAAAGACCTCGCCGACTACGCCGCCTTCAACAGCGTGTACGCCGAGTATTTCCCCGGCCCCAAACCCGCGCGCTACTGCATCAAGACCGACCTCGTGAAGCCCGAGTGCCTCGTCGAAATCGCCAGCATCGCCCACCTCGCCTGATGGCAATGGCGGGCGGCATCCACTGGGAAGAGCACGGCCAGCCCGACGGTCCCGCGATCCTCTTGTCGAGCGGCCTCGGCGGTTCGGGCAGCTACTGGCAGCCCAACCTCGCCGCGCTTGGCGCCGGCCATCGCGTCATCACCTACGACCACCGCGGCACCGGCCGCTCGGAGCGCCACGTTCCCGGCGACCTCACCGTCGAGGCGATGGCCGCCGACGTAGTCGCGCTCATGGACGCGATCGGCCTCGACCGGTGCACCTTCATAGGCCACGCGCTCGGTGGCCATATCGGTCTCGCGCTCGCCTTGGCAGCGCCCGAACGCCTCGACCGCCTCGTCGTCATCAACGGCTGGGCCAAGCTCGACCCGCACACCGCGCGCTGTTTCGACACGCGCCTCGCGCTGCTGAGCGACAGTGGCCCCCGCGCGTATCTCCATGCGCAACCGCTGTTCCTCTACCCGCCACAATGGATTTCCGACCACCACGACCGGCTCCAGGACGAGGAGGAGGACATGCTCGCGCATTTCCCCGGCGCGGAAATGATCCAGCGGCGAGTCGCGGCCGCCCGCAGGTTCAACATCGCCGGCCGGCTCGACGAGATCCGCGTGCCGACGCTTCTGGTCGCGTCCGACGACGACATGCTCGTGCCGCCGTCCGCGTCCGAAAAGCTTGCCGCGGGCATCCCCGGCGCGCAGTTTGCCCGGATGGCGGCGGGCGCGCACGCCTGCAACGTGACGCGTGCGGAGCATTTCAACTTGTGGCTGCTCGACTGGCTCGACGGCGAATAGGAGCGGCATATGCAGGTCGGCGTCTTCGTTCCCATCAACAACAATGGCTGGCTGATCAGCGAAAACGCGCCGCAGTACAAACCGAGCTTCGACCTCAACAAGGCGATCGCGCAGGCGGCGGAGAAGCACGGCCTCGACTTCCTGCTGTCGATGATCAAGCTGCGTGGCTTCGGCGGCAAGACCGAGTTCTGGGATTACGGGCTGGAGAGCTTCACGCTGATGGCCGGGCTCGCCGCCGTCACCGAAAAGATCAAGATCTACGCAACCTGCGCCACGCTGCTGATCCCGCCCGCCTATGCCGCGCGGATGTGCAACACGATCGATTCGATCAGCCACGGGCGGTTCGGCCTCAACCTGATCACCGGCTGGCAGCCGCCCGAATACACGCAGATGGGCATGTGGCCCGGCGACGAGCATTTCCGCAACCGCTACAAGATGCTCGACGAATACGCCCACATCCTCCGCGAGCTGTGGGAGGAGGGGACGTCCGATTTCAAGGGCGACTATTACGAGATGACCGATTGCCGCGTCTGGCCCAGGCCGACCGGCGACATGAAGATCATCTGCGCGGGATCGTCCGACGACGGCCTCGCCTTTTCCGCGAAATGGGCGGACTACGCGTTCTGCCTGGGCAAGGGCGTCAACACCCCGACC
>JAJNQF010000367.1 GCA_021154945.1 Sphingomonas sp. | reverse complement strand
GGTGAACGTGACGGCGGTGAACACCGACGTGCAGATCCCGATCAACAGCACGACCGCGAAGCCCTTCACCGGCCCCGAGCCGAGCAACAGCATGATCACGCCGGTGATGGCGTGGGTCACGTTGGCCTCGAAGATCGTCCGGCTCGCTTCCTTGTAGCCAAGCTCGACCGACTGGACGACGCTACGCCCGCGTCGCCGCTCCTCGCGAATACGCTCGTTGATCAGCACGTTGGCATCCACCGCGGTACCGATCGTCAGCACGAACCCGGCGATACCGGGTAGCGTCAAAGTCGCGTTCAGCATCGCCATGACGGCGACGATGACCAGGATGTTGATGACCACCGCGAGGTTCGCATACAGGCCGAACCGGCCATAGGTCACGAACATGAACACGATCACGAGCAGCGCGGCGACGATCGACGCCAGCACGCCGGCGCGGATCGAATCCTTGCCCAGATCGGGGCTGACGGTGCTCTCGGCGATCGTCTTCAGCGCGACCGGCAGCTTGCCCGATCGCAACGAGATCGCCAGCGCGTTCGCCGACTCGACCGTATAATTGCCCGAGATCGATGCACGTCCGCCAAGGATCGGCTCGTTGATGTTGGCGACCGAGATGACCTTGCCGTCGAGGATAATCGCGAACGGCTTGTTGACGTTCTCGGTCGTAACCTTGGCGAAGCGACGCCCGCCGACCGCGTCAAACGTGATCGCGATCTGTGGCGCATTCGTCTGCGGATCGAACTCCTGCCGCGCGTCGGCGAGCTGATCGCCCGAGATCACCACGGAACGCTTCAGCGCCTCGAACGGGTTGCCCTTCGGATTGCCGGGATAAGGCACCGCTTGGCTACCGACAGGCGCAATGCCCTTGGCGAGCTGAGTTGGGTCGGCACTCTCATCGACCAGCTTGAACTCGAGCTTGGCGGTCTTGCCGAGCAGATCCTTCAGCGCCTGCGGGTTCTTCAGCCCCGGCACCTGGACGACGATCCGCGTCGCGCCTTGGCGAACGATCGTCGGCTCCCTGGTGCCGAGTTCGTCGATACGGCGGCGGACGACTTCGGTCGCAGCGTTCATCGCCGTGTCGATCGCCTGGGTCAGGCCCGCCTCGGTCGGCTTGAGCACGAAGCGGCTCGTGTCGACGACGTTGATGTCCCATTCGCGCTGGCCGCTCATGCCCGCGCCACCGCCGGTGATCGCCAGCAGGCGCTCGCGCGCCGCATCGACCTGCGAAGGGTCACGCAGCAGGAAGGTCAGCTGGCCGCCACGCGTCGAGATGTCGCCGATCTCGATCCGCGGGGTTCCGTTGCGCATCGTGCCCGCCACGCTGTCGCGCATCGCCTCGATCCGCGTCGCGGCGAGGTCGGCGGTATCCGCCTCGAGCAACAGATAGCTGCCGCCGGCGAGATCCAGCCCGAGATTGACGCGGGAATGCGGGATCCACCCCCATTTGCTCGTGGTGCTCTCGGGGAGGAAACTCGGGATCGCCAGCAGGCACAATGCCGCCAGCAACCCGATGATCGACCCGACCTTCCAGCGCGGAAAATCCAGCATCAGTCGTTGGCCGGTTTCGTGTTCGGGCTGGTGATGTCGGTCAGCGTCGCCTTGACGACGCGCACGCGGACGTTCGGCGCAATCTCGACCTCGACGATATTATCCTCGACCTTGGTGACCTTGCCGAGGATTCCGCCCGACGTCACGACGCTGTCGTTCTTCTTCACCGCGGCGACCGACGCCTGCAGCGCCTTCATGCGCTTTTGCTGCGGGCGGATCATCAGGAAATAGAACACGACGAACACGAGGAAGAGCGGCGCGAGGCTCAGGAACGAGGCGATCCCGCCCCCGGCCGTCGTGGCGCCGTCTGCGGCCTGGGCATAAGCTGGTGAGATGAACATCGAGTTCCGTATCTGGCTGGCCGTCGCTGGCCGAGGGCCAAGTCCGGCTTGAAGGATGGGTCGGGCAGGACGTCGCGCATCGCGCCCGCATTGGTCCGCCCGCTATCATCGCTTGGAACCGCGCGCAACAGATCGCCACAGGATGAGACATGGGCGTCATGCGACCGGGCGCATCTGAGATGGCTGCTGACATTGCCGCGGTGTTCGCACTTGCATCCGGCGCGGACCCCGCGTAGTGCGCCCCCCTCGGGTCGCCTTGCGGCCCGTTCGGTCGGAGCGTAGCGCAGCCTGGTAGCGCACCACACTGGGGGTGTGGGGGTCGCAGGTTCGAATCCTGTCGCTCCGACCATTTTCTTGCATCGCTGGAAAGACGCGGCGCTGCTCAAGGCAGCCAAGCCGTTGATGCGCGCCACGCTCGCCGCGTCCACAACCGCGCTCCCCTCCCTGAAAGGGAGGGGCTGGGGGTGGGTAGGCCGGTTCGAGCCCCAACGGTCCGGATGTGCGGAACCCGACCCACCCCCAACCCCTCCCTTCCAGGGGGGGCGAAGAAGGAGGGAAGGAGAGAAGGAGAAAAGCCTTACGCCGTCTCGCTCACCGTCGCCGCCTGACCCACCGCGATCGCGCTCAAATTCACGATACCGCGCGCAGTCACGCTCGGCACCAGCATCTGCAACGGCTTCGCTAGCCCCAGCAACATCGGCCCCATCGGCGCCGATTCGGTCGAGGCGGACAACAGCGACACCGCGATGTTCGCCGCATCGATATTCGGCATCACCAGCAAATTCGCCGACCCGGTCAGCGGGCTATCCCCGACCAGCCGCCGCCGCAGCGCCTCGGACAGCGCCGCATCGCCGTGCATCTCGCCGTCGAACTCGAACTCCGGCGCGAACTCCTTCAGCAACGCATGTCCCGCGCGCATCTTCTGCGCGGACGGCGAGCGCGACGCACCGAAGCTCGAATGCGACAACAGTGCCGCCTTCGGCTCGATCGCGAACGCGCGGACCGCTTCGGCCGCCAGCATCGTCATCTCGGCGATCTGCTCGGCGGTCGGATCGACCGTCACGTGCGTATCGCAGAAGAACAGGCTGCCGGTCCGCAGGATCACCGCGGACATCGCATACAGCCGCGACACGCCCGGCATCCGCGGCAACAGCGGCATGACGTAGGTCATCTGCGTCCACCAGTCGCCGATCCCGCCACACAAGGCCGCATCGACGCGTCCCTCGCGCAACAGCATCGCCGCCGCCACGCTGGGCCGGGTCCGCAGCGCCCGCTCGGCGCTGTCGGGCGGCGTACCACGACGGCCGACCAGCGCGCTATAGCCCGCCAGCAACGGCTCGAACACTTCGCGATCGGTAGCCGGATCGAGCACCTCGACGTCGCTGCCGATCGTCATGCGCAGACCGCTCGACTCAATCTTCTCGGCGATCACCTCGCGCCGCCCGATCAGCACCGGCCGACCGATCCCCTCGTCGATCACCGTCTGCACCGCGCGCAGCGTCCGCGGGTCCTCGCCCTCGCCATACGCGATCGAGCGCCCCGCCTGCTTGGCGCGCGCGAAGATCGGTCGCATCAGCTGGCCCGAACGGTACACGAACACTTCGAGGTCGCGCAGATACGCATCGAAATCCTCGATCGGCCGCGTCGCCACGCCCGAATCCATCGCCGCCTTCGCCACCGCCGGTGCGACATGCAGGATCAGCCGCGGATCGAACGGCTTGGGAATGATGTAGGTCGGCCCGAACACCGGCGTCGCGCCACCATAGGCGGTAACGACCACGTCCGATGCCGTAGCGCGTGCGAGGGCCGCGATCGCGTCGACCGCCGCGACCTTCATCGCCTCGTTGATCTCGGTCGCCCCCACGTCCAGCGCCCCGCGGAAAATGAACGGGAAGCACAGCACGTTGTTGACCTGGTTCGGGAAATCCGAACGCCCGGTTGCGATGATCGCATCGGGCCGCGTCGCATGCACCAGCGCCGGCTGGATCTCGGGCTCCGGGTTCGCCAGCGCCAGGATCAGCGGATCGGGCGCCAGCAGATGCAGCCACTCCTGCTTCAGCACGCGCGGCGCCGACAGGCCGAGGAAGATGTCCGCCCCCTCCAGCACGTCCGGCAGGGTCCGCGCATTCGTCTTGCGCGCATACCGCGCCATGTTCGGCGGCATCACGTCGCCGCGATCGGCATGCACGACACCGGCGATATCGGTCAGCGTCACGTTCTCGGGGTTGAGCCCCATCGACACCAGCAGATCGACCGTCGCCAGCGCCGCCGCGCCTGCGCCCGACGTCACCAGCTTCATCTGGTCGAGCCGCTTGCCGCGCAGTTCGAGCACGTTGCGCACTGCGGCGGCACACACGATCGCGGTGCCGTGCTGGTCGTCGTGGAACACCGGGATGTTCATCACCTCGCGCAGCTTCGTCTCGATCTCGAAGCATTCCGGCGCCTTGATGTCCTCGAGATTGATCCCGCCGAACGTCGGCTCGAGCACGCGGACCGCCTCGATGAACGCCTGCGGATCGAGCTGGTCGATCTCGATATCGAAGCAGTCGATCCCGGCGAATTTCTTGAAGAGCACCGCCTTGCCCTCCATCACCGGCTTCGACGCCAGCGCCCCGATCGCGCCGAGCCCGAGCACCGCGGTGCCGTTGGTGATGACCGCGACCAGGTTGCCCCGCGCGGTATAATCACGCGCCTTGTCCGGATCCGCGGCGATTTCCTCGCACGCGGCGGCCACGCCCGGTGAGTAGGCGAGCGCGAGATCGCGCTGCGTCGCCATCCGCTTGGTCGCCTCGACCGAGAGCTTCCCGGGCTTTGGATAGCGGTGATAATCGAGCGCGGCTTTGCGGAAATCGTCTTCCATGGTCTTCCTAACCTGTCGGCCGCGGCGGCGACCGGGTGGGCGCGCGGGCAAAGCTCGCGGCGACTGTTCGAGGGAGCGCATAGCCGCAGGGGGGGCAATCCGCCAACCCCGCGCGGACGTAGCGTCGGTTTGGGTGGCGGGCGGGGGGGCACCGTCACCCCACACCATAACACCACCCCGGCGAAGGCCGGGGCCCAATTGGAACGTCGGGCATAACGAAGCGCCGCCCTCCGCCAGCCCCGTCCCCAAATTGGACCCCGGCCTCCGCCGGGGCGGTGCAGACGCGGAAAGGGTTGGGAAAGCTCCTAACCTTCCCCCCTCCCTGGAAGGGGGGGGCAGGGGGTGGGTCGGCTTCCGAATACGAACGCAAGAGGACCCAAGCAGGCCAACCCACCCCCAACCCCTCCCTTCCAGGGAGGGGAGTAAGGAAGGCTGGAGGCCAGCACAGCCGTAGACGAATCCGCTGTCCTACAACGAACCAATATGGTTCGCTCCCCGCCAACAAACCCAGGAGTCAGCCATGACCATCCACACCCTGATCGACGCCGTAATCGACCGCGAAGGCGGCTACACCAACCACCCTGCAGACCGAGGCGGCCCCACCCGCTACGGCATCACGGAAAGCGTAGCCCGCACCAACGGCTACCCCGGCGACATGCGCAATTTCCCTCGCGACGAAGCGGAAAGCATCTACCGCCGCCTCTACTGGACCCGCCCGGCCTTCGACCAGATCGCCCCCCGAGCCCCCAAGATCGCCGAAGAACTCTTCGACACAGGCGTCAACATGGGGCCCAGCGTGGCCGCGACCTTCCTCCAACGCGCCCTCAACGCGCTGAACCGCGGCGCCACCGACTATCCCGACATGACCCTCGACGGCCGCATCGGCCCCGCCACGCTCACCGCCCTCGACGCCTTCCTAGCCCGCCGAAAACCCGGCGCAGAAACCGTGCTCCTGAAAGCGATCGAGGCGCTTCAAGGCGAACGCTACGTCGCGCTCGCCGAGACCCGCCCCGCCAACGAAGCCTTCCTCTACGGCTGGCTCGCCAACCGCACCTGAGACCGCGGAACGAAACGCTCCCAGCGTCTATACTTCCTATACTTCACTTTTGCCGGAGGCAGCCAATGATCCCGCAACCCCTTGATCCAGCACCCGATCCCGCCCCGGCAGACCTGTGGGTTACCAGAGCCCGCCCGACCTTCCTCTACGTCATGTACACGCTGCTTCTCGGCGCAATTCCAGCCGGCCTGATCGCCGCCGTCCGCCCGGACACGGCACAGGCGATCGCCACAGGCATGTCCGCATACCTGAACGCAATCCCCGAACCGCTCTACGCCCTCTTCGGCACCGGCTATCTGGGCTACACCGTGGCGCGGGAATGGGGAAAGGGACGCTGACCTCCCCCCTCCGTCATCCTGACGAAAGTCAGGACCCAGGGTTCCAACCGGCCCGTCCGTGGCTCTGGGTCCTGACTTTCGTCTGGATGACGGGAGAGATGACGAGAGAGGCGACGCTTCCCGACCGTTGCACCCCCAAAACCAAACCCTACATCGCTGCCATGAGCAACGACCCCCACGCCATGCCGACATGGCACGGCACCACGATCCTCTCGGTCCGCCGCGGCGGCAAGGTCGTCGTCATCGGCGACGGCCAGGTCTCAATGGGCCAGACCGTCATGAAACCCAACGCGCGGAAGGTCCGCCGCCTCGGCGACGGCAGCGTCATCGGCGGGTTCGCCGGCGCAACCGCCGACGCCTTCACGCTGTTCGAACGCCTCGAACGCAAACTCGAAGCGCACCAGGGCCAGCTCCTGCGCGCCGCGGTCGAGCTCGCCAAGGACTGGCGCACCGACAAGTTCCTCCGCAATCTCGAGGCGATGATGATCGTCGCCGACAAGGACGTGACGCTGATCCTCACCGGCAACGGCGACGTGCTCGAACCCGAGAACGGCGTCGCCGCGATCGGCTCCGGCGGCAACTATGCCCTCGCCGCCGCCCGCGCGCTGGTCGAATACGAGACCGACGCCGAGGTGTTGTGCCGCAAGGCAATGCACATCGCGTCCGAACTCTGCGTCTACACCAACGACCGCCTCACGGTCGAAACGATGGACTCGACTAGCTAATTCCCCTCCCGCTTGCGGGAGGGGTCAGGGGAGGGGCTGAAAATACACCCCACCCACGCCTTCCGTCGCGGCCACGCCCTCCCCCGACCCCTCCCGAGCGGGAGGGGAGAAGGTAAACAAATGAACGACCAGCTCACCCCGAAGGCAATCGTCGCCGCGCTCGACGCCCACATCATCGGCCAGGCCGCCGCGAAACGCGCGGTCGCGGTCGCGATGCGCAACCGCTGGCGCCGCCAGCAACTCAGCGAAGATCTCCGCGACGAGGTCACGCCCAAGAACATCCTGATGATCGGACCGACCGGCTGCGGCAAGACCGAGATCAGCCGCCGTCTGGCCAAGCTCGCCGACGCCCCCTTCGTGAAGGTCGAGGCGACCAAGTTCACCGAGGTCGGCTATGTCGGCCGCGACGTCGAGCAGATCGCCCGCGACCTCGTCGAGGAAGCGATCCGCCTCGAAAAGGAACGCCGCCGTGTCGCGGTGAAGGACAAGGCCGAGGAGGCGGCAATGTCGCGCCTGCTCGACGCGCTCACCGGCAAGAACGCGAGCGAGGCGACGCGCGAGAGCTTCAAGCAGCGCTTCCTTGACGGCCATCTGAACAACGCCGAAGTCGAGATCGAGATCGAGCAGGCCCCGGCTATGCCGTTCGACATCCCCGGCGGCGCGCCGCAGATGATCAATCTCGGCGAGATGATGAAGTCGTTCGGCGGCGGCCAGCAGCTCAAGCGCCGGAAACTCACCGTCCACGCGGCATGGGACAAGCTCGTCGAGGAAGAGGCCGACAAGCGTCTCGACCAGGACGAAGTCAGCCGCGCAGCCTTGGCCGACGCGGAAGCGAACGGCATCGTCTTCCTCGACGAGATCGATAAGATCGCGGTGTCCGACGGACGCGGCGGCTCGATCAGCCGCGAAGGCGTCCAGCGCGATCTGCTCCCCTTGATCGAGGGCACGACGGTCGCGACCAAATACGGCCCAATGAAGACCGACCACATTCTCTTCATCGCGTCGGGCGCGTTCCACGTCGCCAAGCCGAGCGACCTCCTCCCCGAATTGCAGGGCCGCCTGCCGATCCGTGTCGAATTGAAGGGTCTGACCGAAGCCGATTTCGTCGCCATTCTGTCGGACACCAAGGCGTCGCTGCCGCTGCAATACAAGGCACTGATCGCCACCGAAGGCGTCGGCATCGAATTTACCGAAGACGGCATCGCGGCCATCGCGCGCATCGCCGCGGAGGTGAATTCGGAGATCGAGAACATCGGCGCGCGGCGTTTGCAGACGGTGATGGAAAAGCTGCTCGAGGAGGTAAGCTACAACGCTGA
>JAJNQF010000360.1 GCA_021154945.1 Sphingomonas sp. | reverse complement strand
CCAGCCGATCCCGTTCTGGAGCCCGACGAAGCCGTCGTCGAGCCGGAGCACGCGGAGCGCTCCCGCGCCGAGGTTGGCGCGCGGGTCGTCGCTCGCGGGCGAGAGCACCGGCGAGGGGTCGGGCCGGTACGGACCCGTGATCGCGTCGGCCCGAGCGCGGCCGACGTGGAGCGGCTCGTCGAAGCCGCAGTCCGGCACGCGTACGAGGGCCGCGCTGTACCAGAGCGTGAAGCCGTCGCCGTCGCGCAGCACGGTCGGGTTGCCGACCGCGGCACCGCGGCCCTGCGTGCGGTGCCAGCCGAGGCTCGGCCGCAGGACGATGGTCGGAGCGCCCCAGTGGACGAGATCGGGCGACGCGCGGTGCTCGATCCAGGAACGCCAGCCGAGCCCGGGCACGACGGTGAGCGGCAGGCGGAACGCCGGATAGCGCTCGTAGAAGAGGTGATACGCGCCGCCGTCGCGGAGCAGATACGGCCGCATCGCGTGGCGAACGGCGAGCCCGGCGCGCGACCACGCGACGCCTTCGCGCGACGTGAAGTGGTGCACGCCGTAGACGGAATGCGCGAAGAGGTGCCAGCGGCCGTCGGGCGTGTCGTGCGGCAGCAGAAAGGTCGGGTCGGCGATCAGCGGCGAGCCGAAGGGCGGCCGTACGACCGGCGCGTCGCGCGTGGTACGCCATTCGAGGCGGGCGAACTCGTCGATGGTCATGACGGTCCTCGCAGCGCGCCGCCGCGCGGCGCGGGATGGCTACCGGTCGGCGTCGCGGCTCACGGGGACGACCTCGATCCCGCCTTCCGCGTGGCGGGCGCGCAGCACCTTCTTGTCGAACTTGCCGACGCTCGTCTTCGGGACCTCGGGGATGAACGCGAAGCTCTCGGGCAGCCACCAGCGCGCGACGCGGGTCGCGAGGAAGTCCTGCAAGGCTTTCGGCGTCGTCGCCTTCCCCGGCCGCAGCACGACGCACGCGAGCGGGCGCTCCTGCCAGCGCTCGTCGGGGATGCCGATCACGGCCGCTTCGACGACGTCGGGATGCGCCATGATCTCGTTCTCCAGCTCGACGGACGAGATCCACTCGCCGCCCGACTTGATGACGTCCTTCGCGCGGTCGGTGATCTGCATCACGCCGTCGGGATGGATGACCGACACGTCGCCGGTGTCGAACCAGCCGTCGTCGTCGGCTGCATCCTCGCCTGCCTTGAAATAGCGCTGGATGATCCACGGCCCGCGAATCTGTAACCGCCCACTCGTCACTCCGTCGCGCGGAAGTTCCTTGCCCTCGTCATCGACGACGCGCAGTTCGACCCCGAATGGAGGACAGCCTTGGCGGCAGACGATATCGACGCGCTCGTCGAACGCCATCTCGTCCCAGTTCCACGGGCGCTTGCCCATCGTACCGATCGGCGAGGTTTCGGTCATTCCCCACGCGTGACCGACGTCGACCCCAGCCTTCATGAAGCGTTCGATCATTGCGCGCGGCGCCGCCGATCCGCCGATGATCACGCGATACAACTTTCCATAGTCGATGCCGGTCGCGTCCATATGCGCGAACATGGCCAGCCACACCGTCGGCACGCCCGCGCTGTGCGTCACGCCCTCGGCGTGAATCAGGTCGCAAAGCACCTGCGCCTCGTTGGTCGCCGAAAACACCAGCTTTGCGCCGACCGTCGCCGCCGCGAAGGGAATGCCCCAGCTGTTCGCATGGAACATCGGGACGATCGGCAGGATCACGCTGCGGTTCGACATGTCGAACACGTCGGGCTGGATTTCGGTGATCGCGTGGATGACGTTCGAGCGATGCTCGTAGAGAACGCCTTTGGGGTTGCCCGTCGTGCCGCTGGTGTAGCAAAGCCCGACCGGATCGCGCTCGTCCAGTTCCACCCACTCGAAGCGCCCGTCCTCGGCGCCGATCAGATCGCGGTAGGATTTATAGTCGCCCTGCGCAGGCGCATCGAACAGCACGAAATGTTCGACCGTGGGAAGCTGGTCGCGAAGCCGCTCGACGATCGGCAGGAACATCGCGTCAAACAGCAACACGCGGTCCTCAGCGTGATTGACGATATAAACGAGCTGCTCGTCGAACAGCCGCGGGTTCACGGTGTGCAATACCCCGCCCATTCCCGCAGTGCCGTACCAGCTGACGAGATGGTGACCATGGTTCATCGCCAGCGTCGCGATGCGATCGCCCTTCTGCATTCCCAGCCTGGCCATCGCGGCGGCAAAGCGGCGGGCGTCCGCGCCCACCTCGCCCCATGTCGAGCGCGTGATGCTGCCATCGGCCCAGCGCGAGACGATCTCGCGCTCCGCATGTTCGCGCGCGGCATGATCGATCAGGCTAGTGACGAGCAGCGGCTGACCTTGCATTCCCATTTTCGGCATCCTCGATTATCGTTGCCGCCTAGGGATAGGGCGGGAATCGAGCGCTATGCAAGGGTGAAGCGGACTATCGCGCCCTGAAATCGCGCGGCGCGACCAGCGAAAGAGCGGGTTCGGTCACGCCTGTAATCATTTCAAGCCGCGAGACGGTGTCGGGGCCGAGGGCGAAGCTTCGGCCAAGCTCCACCCGTACATCCTCATCGGTCAGCGGATCTCGCGTTGCGATGACCACCTTGCCGCGCGCATCGTCGCGACGCTCCAGCAGTTTCGCGATTTCCGCCACCGCATCGGCCAGTTCGACCCGGCAGGTCAGCTGCAACGCCGCCGTCGCCGCGATTTCGGCGAGCGACTGCGCCCCGCGCACGGTGACACGCGGCGTTTCCTCGCCCTCGAGCAGGTCGAGCTCGACAGACAGGATCGCGCAGCCGCCGTCAGCTGCCAGCGCCTCGAGCACCTTCCCCGCCTGCTCGTCGAAACAGCTCGACTGGAATTGCCCGCTGCGGTCGGACAGGGTCAAATTGAGGAAGCGGTTGCCACGCTGCGACACGCGCGGGCGCGCGCTTTCGACCATTGCCGCCATCACCATCGGGATGCGCGTTCCCGGCGTCATTTCGACATTCTCGCAAATGTCGCCGTAGGAGCGCGCGCCGCGCGCCGCGACGATCGCCTCATATTGCTCGACCGGGTGGGCCGAGAAGTAAAAGCCGAACGCCTCCTTCTCGCGCGTCATGCGCTCCGCGAGCGTCCATGGCTCGGCCGCCGACAGCTGCAGCACCGGCGCGATCGCGACATCGCCGCCGAACAGGCCGCCCTGC
>JAJNQF010000350.1 GCA_021154945.1 Sphingomonas sp. | reverse complement strand
CCGTTATCCGCCAGCACCTGCCGCGATATAGCCAGCGTCTCGGGTTGCAGCTGCATCGTATGCTCGACCGCATCCAGGATCGACCGCCCGCCGGCATGGATCGCCCACCCGTCGATCGACGCAGGCGCTCGGCCATCGCTGACGATCATGCGGAACTCGGCATCCGCCAACGCCGTGGCGATCCGTGCGGGCACCTCGCCAGAAAGGTGCATCACGAACCCGGCATCGGTGACGTCCCAGCGGATCAGCGTTTCGGTTTCGGGCAACGCTGCTGCAAACGGCGTCCCGAGTTCGAACCCTGCCGTATCCGTGGTGACCAGCGCGGCGGCGGCCCCGTCGCCAAACTGGAGCATCGCCAACAAGGGCTCGATCTCGTTCGCCGGCTGGAGATGCAGCGTCGACAACTCCACCGTCACGACGAGGACGCGCGCGCCGGGTTCGGAACGGACGATGTGTCGTGCGCTCCGCAAGGCGACGACTGCAGCATAACACCCCATGAAGCCGATCAGCAGCCGCTCGACGCTGGACGACAGGCCGAGCCGTCGGGCGATGATCTGGTCGATCCCCGGCGCGACGAAGCCGGTGCAGCTTGCCACCACCAGATGCGTGATCCCCTCGACCGCGACCTTCGCGCGCAACGCCTCGATCGCACGGATCGCCAGGTCGGGCGCATGCTCGGCGTAAAGCGTCATGCGTGCCGCGGTGCCGGGATGCGGCTCGGCGGCGTAAAAGCCGGCATCGTCGACCGGCGAGCCCCCGTCCGCGGTCGGCGGCAACACCGACCAGCGATGCGCGATGCCCGATCGCGACGCCATCCTGTCGAACACGCGCTGCATGCGCGGTTCGATGCGCGACCGAGCCCAGGCTATGAAGGCATCGTGGATATCGTGACCGGGTACGGCGGAACCAACGGCATTCAGATAAGCGGACACGATACCCTTTCCCATGCGACCGAGCCGTCAACGCGTGACGTGGCCAATCGGCCTGCGCCTATCAAGGCCGGGATTCCAGGCGAATCGGTGGCCAGAGTGCGGCGTACAGCGCACCGATCGATACCGCGCCGCTTTTCGGCCGTTCCGTAAATATTGGTTACCGACAAACATACCCTCGACGCCGCCGCCGGCCGAACTGAACCATATTGAACCTAATTAAATCGTTTGCAGCAAGAGTAGCAGGGAGAAAATGGTCGTGATCGTGCATTCGAATTATACAGGATTACCGGATTCCAAAGGATTAGGTTGATATTTGGTCGCATAGGTCGAGAGTAAGATCGCATTTGATCTGGATTCAGGTCGGATGCGGTTTCGGTTCGGTTCGACGCCCCGTGCGAAAACGGCACATGTCCGTGAGCATCGAGGTCGGGTGCCGAAATCCGGATCGTGGGAGGAAGAGGGGCTTTTGGTGAAGAACGAGTCCGTAGTCGATTTGATCAAGGATCTGACCGCAAAGCTTTCCGCTGTTGCCGAAGAGTTCAACGGCCGTGTCGCACAGGCATCGGAACCCATAGCCGTCGGCGACGTGCCCAGCGAAGCGATGCTGGTCGACCGTGCCAATGCGGTGCTCGCCGAGCGGCGGATGCGGCGTCAGTTCCTTCCCGAGGAATTGTTTCACGAACCGGCCTGGGACATGCTGCTCGCGCTGTTCGTGTCCCGCGACGACCGAGCACCGATGAACATCAAGGCCCTGGTCAGCATGTCCGACGCGCCCGTGACGACCTCGCAACGGTGGATCGAGCATCTCCACAAGCTGAAGCTGATCGATCGCGTCATCGACCCGACGGATCGCCGCAGGGTCGAGATATCCCTCAGCCACAGTGGCGAGGAGGCGATGCGTTCGTATCTGCGGGCGCTCAAGCGTCAATAAGATACGCGGTCGAGTTGCTGCGGCGTACGATGTGAGCGCTACTCGCCCGACGGGTGTCGAAGACTAAAACGATAATGGTAGATAACGTCGACCATTTGAAACCATAACGACACATAACACCTAAGATTTATATAGTATACTAAGATAGCAATTAGATTTGATCTAGTTGTAATGCCTAACATATGTCGCATTAACTGTTGCCATTATGATTTCGTAGTATTTGATTAATCGCGTCGAGCCAATTTGTTCCCGACAAAAAGATCGGGGCAAGCATTGGGTCATCGTACGTCTGCGCAGGGGGGAAGGGATAGCAGGCACCGGCTTGTCCTGGCAGCTTCACGTAGCGTGCGGACCGGCTTGGTCGCGGCGACGCTGGCGCATCCCGCCTTCGCCCAGACCGCGACCGCCGTTCCGGACCGTCCCGCGGTCGGGACGGTAGCGGGTACGTCGATCGTCAACACCGCCGGCCTGCGCTACGATCTCGACGGCACATCCCGATCGACCGTCTCGAACACGGTGACGATCGTCGTCGCCGAGCGCCTCGACGTGGCGCTGGTTCGCGACGACCATGATGCGGTGGTGGTGGGGGCCGAGCCGACCGTAATCCCGCTGACGTTGACGAACCTCGACAACGGCAATGAATCCTTCACGCTGGCGGCGACCGTCTCGTCGGCAGGGATCACGCTTCGTACCCTGGTGATCGATGGCGATGGCGATGGGCTGTACGATCCGGTGCGGGATGTGGCGCCGGTCGATGGCAGGACGCCGGTGCTGGCGCCGGGGCAGTCGATCAAGCTGCTGGCGATCCTGGCCGCGACCTCGGCCAACCCCGTTACCACACCCGTTACCGCGACCTTGACCGTCACCGCGCAGTCCACGACCGGATCGGGTACCGCGGGTGCGACCTATGCCCAGGCTGGCGACGGCGGCAGCGACGCCGTGGTCGGGCTGACCGGTGCCAGCGCGAGCGTGGCGATCCCGCTGAGCACCGGTCCAGTCGGCCCCTCCCTTTTCAAGAGCCAGTCGGTGCGGGCTGCCGACGGGTCGCAGAACGCAGTCCGCGATTCGGTCATCACCTACACGCTCGAGGCGCGCTTCACCGCCGCCGTCACCGGCGCGCGGATCGCCGATCCGATCCCTGCGGGCACCGTCTTCGTCCCGGGCAGCCTGACGCTCGACGGCGCGCCGCTGAGCGATGCCGCCGACGCTGATGCAGGCCGCTTCGACGCGACCGGTGGCGCCCAGACTGGCGGCGCGCAGGGTCCGGGCATCGCCGTCGCGCTCGGGCAGGTCGCAGCCGCGTCCGTCCACACCGTCCAGTTCAAAGCCAAGATCCAATGAGGAGCATATCCATGATCACGCGTCCGATGATTGCCGCCGTCCTGGCGGCCACCGCTGCCGTCGCCTCCGCGGCCGCAGGGCCGTTGCAGGTCACCAGCAGCATCCTGGTCGAAAGCCGCACCGCGGCCGCCGACGGCACCACGCGGATCGCGCTGGTGAAGCCGTCCAAGGTGACGCCGGGCGACAAGGTCATCTTTGTCCTCAGCTATCGCAACACCGGGGCCCAGCCGCTCGCCAACGTGGTGCTCGACAACCCGTTGCCGCGCCAGATCGCCTACCGCTCCGCCAATCCGGGGTCGCCCGCGCCCGACGTGTCGGTCGACGGCAAGACGTTCGGTTCGCTCGCCACGCTGCGCGTCCGCAGCCTCGACGGCAGCACGCGCGCGGCGGGGCCCAACGATGTCACCAGCGTCCGGTGGCGCCTCGCAAGCCCGTTGGCGGCCGGTTCGCAAGGTCAATTCGCGTTCCAGGCCGTGCTCAAATGACCCGGCATTCCTCAACACCGCAAACACATAAAAGGTAGACTTAGACATGCACGTAAAAGGGGTAATTCGCGCGCTGATGGCCGGTACGGCTGCGGTCGTGTCGATCGGCATCGCGGCGGAGACGGCGAGCGCGCAGGCACCGGGGCCGGCCGGTACGGCTGCCGGCACGACCGTCACCAACACGGCGCAGGCCAGCTATTCGGTCAACGGCGTCCAGCAGTCGGTGGCATCGAACGCGGTCAGCTTCGTGGTCGATCGCAAGGTCAACCTGACCGTCACCACCAACCAGCCCGCCAATACCGAGGTCGCGATCGGCCAGGCGGCGGCGGTGACGACGTTCAGGGTGACCAACAACACCAACGGCACCCAGGATTTCGTCCTGACGGCAAGCCAGTTGCCGATCCAGAACCTGTTTGCCGGCGACAATTTCGACGTGGCCAACGTCAGGGTGTTCGTCGATTCGAACACCAACGGCATCTATGATCCGGGCGTCGATACCGGGACCTACATCGACGAACTCGCCGCCGATCAGTCGGCCGTCGTGTTCATCGTCGGCGACGTTCCCAACGTCCAGTCCGCCTCGCTCGCCGGCATAACCTTGATCGCACAGGTCGCGGCCGGGGGTAGTGCCACCGTGCAGGGCACGCCGCTGGCACCCAGCGTCGCGCTCAACGACGATGCGGTGGTCGACGTGGTCTTTGCCGACAATGATTCGGACGGGCTGGGCCTCGATATCGCCAAGAACGGGCAGGGGCGTGCCTCGCTCGCGTATGAAATCACGACGCGCGACGTCGCGCTCAGGGTCGACAAGACCCAGATCGTGGTTTCCGACCCGGTCAGTGGTCTGCTCGCGCCCAAGGCGATTCCCGGTGCGGTCGTCCAATACTGCCTGACGGTGTCCAACGGGACGCTGCTGACGCCTGCGAACAACGTCAACCTGACCGATATCGTCCCGGCGAATACCACCTATCAGCCAGGCTCGATCGTGATCGGCGTGCCCGGTGTCCAGCCGATCTGCACCGTGGCGGGCTTCGTCGCCAACGACAACGGCACGCCGATCGACGGCACGACCTTCACGGGCTCGTATGATTCGGCCGCGAGGCGGGTGACGGCGACGATCCCGACGCTGCTCGGCGGGACCGCGGTCGCGGCAAGCTTCCGTGTGACGATCAACTAACCCCGCTCCTCGCGAACAAGGAACGACCGATCCCGGCACGCGCGGCGACGCGTGCCGGGAGAGAACCCTTCATGCCCAGCGCCCACCGTCTTCTGCGCCTCTGCGCTCTGCTCCTGGCGATCCTGTACGGGCTCGCGCTCGGCTGCCTGCCGGCCGCAGCGCAAACGGGGGCCCAGGCTGCTGGCCAGACGCGGATCGAGAATACCGCGACGCTCTCGTTCGACGATGCGACCAGCGCGGCCGGATCGCGCATCGTGCCGTCCAATACGGTCGCGCTCGACGTGAACCGGGCCAAGCGGCCGACGACGCTCACGTTTCGCCTGCCGCCACCCAATTACGCGATGACCGGCGCCAAGTGCCAGACCGCGCCGACCCTACTCTTCACGCCGGCGCCGATCGACGCCGCGACCTATGCCGCGTCGTCCCCGATCGCGACCGTCGACATCTATGCGGACATGATCCTGGTGCTCGACAATCAGGCCGGCAACCGCGATCCCGATGTGCGCGAAACCGCGATCATCGCGGTCGAGGTCGGCACCATCCGGACCACGCTGACGCTGACCGAGACCGCGGTCGCCAGCGGCATCTTCGCCGGCGGCATTCCCGCGGTCGCGACCGGCAAGTATCCCGAGCTCGCAGCCTGCGATATCCGCAACCAGCGCGGCGCGGCGATCACGCTCAGCTTTGCCGAGGACGGCTACAGCCTGTCCTCGACGGCATCGCTGTTGATCGACCCGGCCGGCTACACCTTCGATTCGCGGACCGGCGCGCTGATCGACGGCACGACCGTGTCGCTGGTCGACGAGACCGGCCAGCCCGCCACCGTGTTCGGCGACGACGGGGTCAGCCGCTATCCCTCCACCGTGATCACCGGCGAGGCGGTCACCGACGCCAGCGGCCGCGTGTATCCCGGCGAGACGGGGCGCTATCGTTTCCCGCTGACCGCACCGGGGCGCTATTTCCTGAAGGTCGCGCCGCCCGGTACCTACACCGCGCCCTCGACCGTCGACCGCGCGACGCTGGCGCAGTTGAAGGACTCGCAGGGCAGGCCGTTCATCCTCAACGACACGAGCTTCGGCGGATCGCTGACGCTGTCGACGCCCGAACCCTTCTCGGCCGACATCCCACTCGACAGCCCCGGTGCCGGCACGCTGCTGCTGACCAAGATCGCGTCCGTGCGCGAGGCGTCGCCGGGCG
Source organism: Sphingomonas sp. (assembly GCA_021154945.1). GTDB lineage: Bacteria > Pseudomonadota > Alphaproteobacteria > Sphingomonadales > Sphingomonadaceae > Sphingomonas. Next base: position 7,254 of record JAJNQF010000350.1, on the reverse strand, counting down.
ATTTCGTCCAGTATCTGCTGCGGATCACCAACCGCGATGCCGTCCCGGCACGCGGGCTCCACGTCGCCGATACGCTACCCAAGGGACTGCGCTACGAGCGCAATTCGGCGCGCGGCGGGGACGAGCCGACCGTGTCGTCCGATGGCCGCACGCTCGACTTCGTCATTCCGGTGCTGGCGGCCGGCGCCTCGACCGAGCTGAAATACGTCGTCAGCATCGCCCCTGGCGCACCCGCCGGCGAAGCGCTCAACCGCGCGCGCGTCGTCGGGCAGGGCACCGTCACCAGCAACGACGCGGCGGCATCGGTTCGCCTGCGCCCCCTGTTGTTCACCGACGCGATGACGATCATCGGCCGCGTGACCGAGGGGAATTGCGGCGATCCGGTCGACAAGCGCAAGGGCGTGGCCGGCATTCGCCTGTTGATGGAGGACGGCACGTTCGTCGCCACCGATCGTGACGGGCTGTACCATTTCGAGGGCGTCCGCGCCGGGCGTCACGTCGTCCAGATCGACACGTCGAGCATCCCCGCGACGCACGCGCCGGTCGCCTGCGACATCGACACCCGGCAAGCCAACAGTGCGATCTCGCGGTTCGTCGAGGGAGACGGCGGCCTGCTGAAGCGCGTCGACTTCCAGCTGAAGCCGACCGGCAAGGCCAAGGCTGCGGATGCCGGCCTGCCTGTCGCGGTCGTGGATGCCGCCATCGCGGCGGGCAGTCGCGACTGGCTGGCGGGCGAACAGGTGGCCGGCATCGACTGGCTGTTCCCGAGTGCCGACCACAACCCGCGCGCGCCGATCGTCCGCGCGGTGGTCAAGCACGCGCCCGGCCAGCGCGTCGCGCTGACGATCAACGGCAAGCAGGTCGAACCGCTCGCGTTCGACGGCACCGACCAGCGCGACGGTACCGATGTCGCGGTGTCGCGCTGGACCGGCATCCCCCTGATCGACGGCGACAACCGGCTCCAGGCGCGGGTGCTCGCCGCCGACGGCAGCGTCGTGAAGACGCTCGATCGGGTCGTGTATTATTCCGGCCCCGGCGTCCGCGCGGTGTTCGACGCGGCAAGCAGCCGGCTGGTGGCCGATGGCCTGACCCGACCGCTGATCGCGGTGCGCGTGACCGACAAGACCGGCCGTCCGGTCCGCGCCGGCACGCTCGTGCCGTTCAAGGTCGACCAGCCCTATGCCGCCGCGGTCGAGGCCGAACTCGAACAGGGTCGCCAGCTCGCCGGCCGCGAACGCTCGTCCACCACCGCGCAGGTGGTCGGCGACGACGGGCTCGCCTTCATCGCGCTCCAGCCAACCACGCAGGCCGGTGCGGTCCGCGTCGCCGTCTCACTGACCGAGGACAAGGTGGTCCACGCCAACGAGATCCGCGCCTGGCTCGCGGCGTCCGCCAAGGACTGGGTCGTGGTCGGCTTCGGCGCGGGATCGCTGGGCTACGACATGCTCAGCAAGCGCCAATCGGGGCTGCCCAAGTCGGAGCGCAACAGCGTCGTCACCGACGGCCAACTCGCCTTTTACGCGAAGGGTCGCGTCAAGGGCTCGTGGCTGGCGACGATCGCCTATGACAGCGACCGCAAATACGATCCCGACCGCGGACTGCTCGGCACGATCGATCCCGATCGCTATTACACCGTCTATGGCGACGGCGCGCGCCAGGGCTATGACGCGGCGACCCGGCGGAAACTGTATCTGCGGCTCGAGCGTCGCGAATTTTATGCGCTGTTCGGCGATTTCGAGACCGGCTTCACCGACACCCAGCTGACCCGCTACAACCGCACGCTCAACGGCATCAAGACCGCCTACGAAGGCAAGCGCGTTCGCGCGACCGGGTTCGCCGCGCATACCGACACGCTGTATTCGCGCGACGAAATCCAGGGCAACGGCCTGAGCGGTCCGTACCGGCTTTCGGGGCGCAACATCGTGCCGAACAGCGACAAGCTCCGGCTGGAAACGCGCGATCGGTTCCGGTCCGAGCTGATCATCGCGACCACCCAGCTGACGCGGCACATCGATTACGACATCGACACGTCGATGGGCACGGTGCGCTTCCGCCAGCCGATCCTGAGCCGCGACAGCAACCTGAACCCCAATTTCATCGTCGCCGATTACGAGGTCGAAAGCGGCCGATCCGCCAAGCTGGCCGCCGCCGCACGCGTCGCGACCAAGCTGGCGAACGACCGGGTCGAGGTCGGGGCCGCGGTCATCCGCGACGAGACGGTCGGCAAGGCCACCGTCGTCGGCGCGGATATCAAGGCACGCGTGAACGCCACCACCGAACTGCGCGGCGAGATCGCCAGGGGTGGCCGCGGCGGGCTGGGGCGGGGGCTCGCCTATCTGGCCGAGGCCGATCACCACGGGAAGAAGCTCGATCTGCTCGCCTATGTGCGCCAGCAGGATACCGCGTTCGGGGTCGGTCAGCAGAATTTGGTCGAGGCAGGCACGCGCAAGTTGGGGCTCGATGGCCGGCTGCGGTTGACCGACCGGATCAGCGTGACGGGGGTGGTGTGGCATCAGCAGCAGCTCGACAACCCCGGCACGCGCACCGCGGGCGACGTCCGGCTCGAGTATCGTCGCGATAGCGGCACGATCTTCGTCGGCGGGCAATATGCATCCGATCGCGGTATCGACGGCAAGGACCGCGACAGCCGCCTGTTGACGCTCGGTGGGACGCAGGCGCTGTTCGGCGACAAGGTGACACTGTCCGGCCAGACCCAGTTCGCACCCGGCGGCGACAGCGACAGCGTCGATTTCCCGGTCCGCCACCAGATCCAGCTGTCGTACCGGATCAAGCCCGGCATCCGGCTGATCGGCGGGTACGAGATCGCCAATGGCGACGGCTATGTCGCGCATACCAAGCAGTTCGGCGTCGACGTCGCGCCGTGGACCGGCGCCAAGCTGATGAGCACGCTCAACCAGCAGGCGATCGGGGAGAATGGCGAAAGGACGTATGCGCAATATGGCCTCAGCCAGTCGGTCCCGATCGGAAAGAACTGGACCATCGACGGTACGCTGGATGCCAGCAACACGCTGAAGGGTGAGATTCCCGAGGGCGCGGTGGTGAACGCGTTCCAGCCGGTCACCTCGGGCGGCTATGTCGGACAGGACCAGATCAACGGCGATTACGCCGCAGCCACGCTCGGCGCGACCTATCGCCAGACGCTGTGGTCGGTGAACGGGCGGCTCGAATATCGCAATGCCGACAGCGGCGATCGTTGGGGGATCACCACCAACTTCCTGCGCACGCTCGGGCAGGGCAAGACGCTCGCGTCGGGCATCAAGGCGTACACGATCAAGGACCGGAGCGGCGCGGTCGCGACCTATGCCACTGCCGACGTCGCGCTCGCCTTCCGCCCGCTCGACAGCCGGTGGTCGGTGCTCGAACGGCTCGAACTGCGGCACGAGAGCGCGGATGCGGGGTTCACCGATTCCAACGCGCTGGGCGTGCCCGCTTATGGCAGCGGCGATCAGGTGACGTCGCGGATCATCAACAACCTCGCCGTGAACTATCGCACTGGCCCCGAAGGGCTCGGGCACGGGACCGAGGCAACGCTGTATTACGGCGCGAAATACGTCGCCGGGCGGTTCGCCGACGACACCTATGACGGATATATCGACGTCACCGGTTTCGAACTGCGTCAGGATGTCGGCACGCGGTTCGATATCGGCGTGAGCGGATCGGTCCAGCATGCCTGGTCGCGCGGCGCCTGGTCGTGGAGCGGCGGGCCGTCGGTCGGCGTGTCGCCTGCGCAAAATACGTGGATCAGCGCGGGCTACAATGTGTCCGGCTACCGCGATCGCGATTTCGAGGACGACCGCTACACGCGGCAGGGGCCGTATGTCACGATGCGGCTGAAGTTCGACCAGACCACGCTCGGTCCTGCTCTGGGTGGCGCGACGCGCGCGCTGTTCGGCGGACGGCGATAATCACAGGGAGAGAGACACATGCCGATGCCGACCCAGCCCATCCCCATGCCGCTGCCGCGCGACTTCACCGATCACGGTTCGTGCGTCGAGGATCTCGCGCGGGCATTCGCGGCGCAGGACGCGGCGACCAGCGAGGCGTTGATCGAGACGCTGGCGACCCAGGCGATCCGGCAATGGCGACTGGACGACGCGACGTTCTGGCAGCGGGTGAAGTTCCAGGCGCGGATGATCCGCGCGCAGATGGGGTCGTCGGGCAAATACTGACGGGCATCGGTGACGCAAGGGACGTGATGGCCTCCCACCGGAAGGGCGGGAGATGACACGGCGGGTGCCGGCCGAACGCGCGTGCTGGTCCGCTGCGAATGAGCGAGTCCTGCGGATTGCTTTCGGTTGTCGCTCAAACGAGAATGACCCTCGCTCCGGGGGCATGGAGCGAGGGCCGACTCAGCGTTCGTCACGCAGGCAGACTGTGGGGAAACCATCCGGGCAACAGGGGGAAAAATCCCGAATGCCCCACATCCGCGAGCCACTCTCTAGGGGCCGCAACCTGTCGCTTGCATGAATGACGCGAAAGTTATGTTACTTTCTTCCACCCGCCCGCCGCGGATCGTTCCAGCGGAAGGTGTTGTCGCTGACCGCCTCGCCGAACTTCTGGTTGGTGAGGCGGATGGTCGTCCGGTTGTTCTGGCTGTCGAGCGCGACCCAGCCCTGCAGCATCAGCCCGCCCGGTGCGGATGCGTTGCGGACGAACACCAGCGTGATCCGGCCATATTCGGGATGCTTGGGATCGTTAGCCTCGACCGACACGATCCGCTGGTCATAGCCGGGGACGAGCTTGGCATAGCGCGTGATGTCGCGGGTCGGATCGAGCAGCACGCCCAGCGGCGAATTCTTGATCGGCCAGCGCTGCACCTGCTTCACCGAATAATCGATGAAGGTCAGCGCGCCGCCCTCCGCGACGATCAGGATCGGCACGCCCTTTTCGTACTGGAAGCGCAGCTTGCCGGGCTTCTTCAGCGTCAGCACGCCGGTCAGCACCTTGCCGTTGCGATCGGCCTGCGAGAAATTCGCGGTCATCGTCTCGACCGATTGCAGATGCTTCTGCACGGCCGCGAGGTCGCCAGTGGCCTGTGCGGCGATCGGCGCGGGTACGGCAGCGACCGATAGGGCGGCGATCGTCGCGATCACCGCGGGGCGGGTCTTGAACATCGAAATCTCCTTGGAACGCGGACAATTGCCGCCCCGCGCTTGAACCGCCACTGAATTCGACGAGTTCCGTTACAGGGTAATCGCCGCCTTCATCCCGAGCACGCCGACGTCGTTGGCGTCATGCACGCCGCCCGGGTTGTGGATGAACTGCACGTTCGGACGGAGTTCGAGCCACCGCGTCGGATGGACGCTGTAGTAGATCTCCGACGCGTATTCCGCACCTTGCACGGCAGGACGCGTCGGATCGAGTTCCTGCCCTTTCGCGACGCGCCCGTTCACGTTGGTCCGCGCGACGCCGAAGCCGAGGATGTCGCCCGGCCGCCACGGCACCAGCCCCTTGTAGAACAGCCCCGCCGCGACCTGGTTGTCGGTCGTGGAGGTCGCGCGATCGGCCTGCGTCGCGTTGAGGAACACGCTGAGCCCGGTGACGGACTTGCCGTCCTTCGACGTGCCGGTGATCTGTTGCTGGAGGTTGAAATACACGCCGTAGCGGGCGCTGCGTCGCAGCGGCGCGAGCCCGGTGATCGCGATCGGCTGGCGGTTCACGTCGTAGAACACGTCGTCACCGTTCGACGTGTTGACCCAGCCGCCGACCTTGTAGGCGCCAACGCGGCCGTCATCGTCGCCGCGACGCCATTCGGCCTCGACGGGGATCAGCGCGCCGGTCGCGCCGTGGAACCGGCCGATCACGAAGTCCTTTTCGAGGTTGCGCGGGTTCACTTCGTAGGCGGCGGTCTTCAGCGTGAGGTGGTCGTTGACGTCGTAGCGCAGCCGCGCGCCCCATTGGCCGACCGGCCAATTATACCAGTAATCGCCGACCAGATTGCCGGGCTGTGCGCCGCAGAAGCTGAGGTTCTGGAAATAGCAGGAGAAGACCGCGAAATCCTCGCCGGGATTGGTGCGGCCGATCTTCAGTTCGAGCTTTTCGCCGAGTTTCTGCTCATACCAGAATTGCGTGAGGCGGACGGTCTGGCCGCGGCCGTACACTTCCTGCACCTGTTGCAGCACGCCGAGATTGGCGTCGGCGCCGAGGTCGCGACCGCGGCGGTAAGTGACGGTCGCCTGGAACGCGCCGCCCCGGAGCCCGACGACCTTGTCCAAATCGAGCAACACGCCGACGTCGAACTGACCGGTCTCGCGCAGCAGCTTCCGGTCGCCGCCGGAGAAATTATAGCCGCTCTCCGAGGCATAACGGGCGCTGAGCCCGACGCCGCGATCGGCGAGGCGTTTGCGGATGTCGAACCAGTCCGCGAACAGGCCGGGGGGCGGGGTGCGCTGCGTATCAGCGGTCAGCGCGGACGGGGAGAGATCGCTGTCGCGGCGGACGCCCGCGCGGGGGCGGTGCTGGGTGTCGGTGGTGCTGCTGCCGGGGGTTTGCTTGGCGGTGTCGCCCTGTTGAGTCGCCGGGCGCTGGGTATCCGCACGCGGGGCGTTCTGGTCGATGTCATCGTCGGGTGCCGCATGTGCCGACATCGGAACCATCGCCAATGCCGCTGCCAAGCCCCACAGGTATTTCATACATGTTCCACTCTTTGCGCAGCAGCGTCGATCTTGCGAACGCGTGCCGCGTATCTGTCAGTAGGCTTATCTCCCCTCCCTGGAAGGGATGGGACGGGGATGGGTCGGCTTCCGCATCGAGAACCGTTGCGACTCGAGCTGACCTACCCACCCCCAGCCCCTCCCTTTCAGGGAGGGGAGCAGGCAGCGCGCGCTCGCTGGCTCAACTCTAGATCGCATGCCCCTCGGTATCGCGGAGCACTTCGCGGCGGCCGACGTGATCGGGGCGGCCGACGATGCCGTCCTTTTCCATCCGCTCGATCAAGCGCGCGGCCGAATTGTAGCCGATCCGCAACTGGCGCTGGAGCCACGAGGTCGAGGCTTTCTGCGACTCGCACACCAACTGGATCGCCTGGCGGTATTGCTGGTCCTCCGCCGAATCCTCACCCGTCGGCGAGCCCTCCAGCGCGAAGCTCTCCTCGGGCTCCTCGGTCACCGACGAGATGTAATCAGGCAGCCCCTGCGAGCGCCAGTGATCCGCAACCAGCCGCACCTCGTCATCGGTCACGAACGGGCCGTGGACGCGGACGATGCCCTTGCCGCCGGGCATATAGAGCATGTC
>JAJNQF010000346.1 GCA_021154945.1 Sphingomonas sp. | reverse complement strand
CGCACGTCGCCCGCGCTCTCGGCGCGCAGAACGGCGCGAATCCAGCGTTCGGGGATGCCGAACCGCTGCGCCGCCTCGGTGATGTGGGCTGCATAGGGATCGCGCGGCGAAGGTCGCGCGATCGGTGTCTCCTGCGCCATCGTGATCGCCGGCACGACGCTCGCGATGGACAGCCCGGAAAGGAGAAGGAGAGCCATGCGCCGGGCGGCGTGATGCCGCCCATGCGCACTCCGATGGCTCGTCGATGGACGGCGAGCGGGCATCGGTCAGTCCTTCTCGCCGCGATCGCGTGGACGCGACCAGTGCAACGACCAGTCCTTACCGGCATCATCGTCGCGGAAGAGGTTGGCGCGGATCGGCTGCGGAAACGTCGGATCGTCGATCAGCAGCGCGACATATACGCCGGCCTTCTCGCCGGTGCGTTTCCAGCCCGCGCCGATCTCCGCGCCTGTTTCGTTGTTCATCGCGTCGAAGACGTGAACGCGATAGTCGGGTACGTTTTCGGCGTCGGACGGCTCGGCCGGAACGATGATGATGTCCTGGCCGAGCAACAGCGTCTGAAGGTTGCCGATGAAGCCGGTCTCGTCGCGCCCGAATTTACCAATCTGAGGCATGATTGCTTCCTTTGCGGTGGCGTTGAAAAAGCCATCGGCGAGCACCGCTCCCGCCGATGGGGGAAGCGGTCAGCGCGTCGGCGCGCGCCACTCGAAGCGGCCGTGGCCGTCTTCGTCGGTCCAAAGCGGGACCGCGTGGCCGATGATCCGGTCGGTGGAGGTCAGGCCGAAGTAGCGGCCGTCGAGGCTGTCGCGGACCTGCCAGTTCATGAGGAAGACTTCGCCGGTCTGGATGCGGCGGCAGCCCTGCCAGGCCGGCAGATCGCGCCCGATGCGGTCACGTTGCAGCGCCTTGCCCATCTCCACGCCATCGACGGTGATGGTGAGGTTCGAGCGGCAAACGGTCTGCCCGGAAACGCCGAGAACGCGCTTCAAGAGCGGCACGCCCTTGGGCAGATAGCCGTGCTCGGCCATGAAGGCGGCGAGAGGTTCGGGCGCGTCGACCACGACAAGATCGGTGACGTCGAACGGCCCGTCGAAGTCGATCGTGTAGAGGCCGATGGGCGCGCTGGCCGAGGCGTTCCATAGGAGCTTGATCGGCATCGGCGTGAGCGCCGGATAGCCGATGCCCATCGTGCCGAGCGCCATGACGAGGATGAGGCCGGCGCGCGTCATGGCTGGACCTTCCTGCGCAGGAGGAAGGCGCGATGCTGGTCGAGCGTATAGGCGCGCGGGCGTTGCGCGGCGGCCATCCGGTTGTGGACGTGCCGCCAGTGTTCCGGCGAAACCGCGTCCGCATCGATGCCGATCGCCTCGATCGCCTCGACGTGGCGCAGCACATCCTCGACCTTTGGCCAGCCCTCGATCTTCAGCAGAATCTCGCCGCCCGGCCGCACGAAGGGCAGCGTCTGGTAAGCCTCGCCCGGTTCGACCGCGCGCACGATGTCGATGCGCGAGATGATCGTGCCGAAGTCGTTCGACGCCCATCGGACGAAGGCGAAGACGGTGCCCGGCCGGAAAGAGAGAATGCGCTGGCGACGGTCGATGATCTGTTCGTTCGCCGGCTGGCCGAACCTGATCCAGTATTCGATCTTCTTCTCGATCCACGTCAGTTCGACGCGGGTCATGCGATCATGGGAGAGCGCGGACGGCATCGGGCCGCCGCGCACGCGGGGGGCCGCGGCGCTGGTCATGTGGGGTCTCCTGGGGTCGGGGGAAATTCGCGCGAGAGTAGCTCGCGCAGCATGTCGGCGACGGTGACGCCGCGCCCGAAGGCCGCGATCTTGATCCGGCCGCGCAGTTCGGGCGTCACGTCGATGGTGAGCCGCGCCGTGTAGATGGTCGCCTCGGATGCGCGCGGCGGGCTCTCGGCCGTCTTGATCCATTGCTCGGGATCGGCGGGGCGCGTGGCGAACCCGCGCTTTTCGTCGCCGGCCGTCATGACGCGCCTCCGCCGTGGAAGGGCAAAAGCGAGGCGAGCCGTGAACGGGCGCGCTCGGCCATGTCGGGATCGATCTCGCAGCCGATATAGCGACGGCCGGACAGCCGACAGGCTTCTCCGGCTGCGCCGGACCCTGCGAACCAGTCGCCGAGCAACCCGCCTTCCGGGCAACTCGTGCGGATCAGGATTTCGAGCAGCACCGACGGCTTTTCGGTCGGATGGATCGCGCGGCCGTGGCAATTGCGCAGGGTGATGACCGAACGCATGATGCGCGGCCCGCCGTCCTGGCTGACGTAGTGACCGGCGTCGATCTGGCCGGTATGGGGAGGACGCTGCTTGCGGCGGACTGTGCGCGCCGTCGCATCGGGCGTGGTCTGGACGTCGTTGTAGATGTCGCGCCAAGCCGTCTCGGCCGGGTAGAACTGCACGGCCAGCTCATGCACGCGCTTGAAGCGATCGGCATGAAAGCTGGAGCCGTTCTGCTTCTCCCAGACGATCTCCTGCGCGATCCGCAAGCGCGCGTCCGCGAAACGGCCGGCGGTCGCCATGAAGCTGCGCAGCGAACCGAAGACCCAGATCGAGCCGGTGGGCTTGAGGGCGGCGCGCGCCAGCACCAGCCAGCCCTCGACGCGCCGATCCCAGGCGAGCGAGGTGTCGCCATAGGGTGGATCGGCGAGGATCATGTCGAACGGGCCGCGCGTCGGCATGAGTTCGCGGCAGTCGCCGGCAAGGACGATCATGATCCGCCCCTCCCGACGCGCAGCCGCCCGATCTCGGATGCGAGCGCGGCGATTTCGCGAGCGGCGGGCGAGCGGCTGTCGATCTCCGAGGCGAGCCGCCCGGACTGCGCGGCGTCGGCGAAGACGATGCGCTGGCCGATGGTCGCGACGAGCACCGGCGGATCGTGATCGGCCAGCGTCTCGGCCGTCTCGCGAGCGATGACGGTGCGCGCGGCGCAGCGATTGAGAACGAAGCGGGCGACGAGCTGCGGCCGGTAGATGCGCGCTTCCGACAGGAGCGAAAGCATTTCGGCCGAGGCCCAGCCGTCGAGCGGCGACGGCTGCACCGGGATCAGCACGAGGTCGGCGGCGAGCAAGGCTGACCGCATGAGGCCCGCGACGCGCGGCGGGCCGTCGATGACGATGTGATCGGCATCGCGCGCCAGCTCGGGTGCTTCGCGGTGGAGCGTATCGCGCGCCAGGCCGACGACGCCGAACGCGCGTGGCAGGCCCTCACGGCTGCGTTGCTCGGACCAGTCGAGCGCCGACCCTTGAGGGTCCGCATCGATCAGCGTGACACGCCTGCCGCG
>JAJNQF010000340.1 GCA_021154945.1 Sphingomonas sp. | reverse complement strand
GCAGCCGGATGCGGCGCAGGTGGCGGATGCGGGGGCTTGGGCACGCGCGCATTCTTGAGTGTCGGAACGTTCGATCCTCCCCCGCCAGGGGGAGGTGGATCGCGTAGCGAGACGGAGGGGGAGGTCGACGATGACCTACGTTTCGTGTCCTCCCCCTCCGTCACCTTCGGTGCCACCTCCCCCTGGCGGGGGAGGATCGTGAGGGGCTCGTTAGGGCGTTTCTGTCAGTGCTGCGGCCAGCCATGGCGGGGTGAGCGCGTCGCCAAGCGCCTCGACGCGGCGGTGTTCGACCATCAGGCCGAGTTCGGGATAGGTGACGCGGGTCCGGGCGCTCGGTTCGGTGAACGGGGCGACGACGAGGCGGCGGTTGACCTTCGAGCGGTGGTGCATCCGGGCGGTGTTCTCCTGGCCGACGTAGCACCCCTTGGTGAAGCTGACGCCGTTCAGCTCGCGCGCGTTGCATTCGAGCCAGAGCGTCTCGCCACTGCCGAGCTCGCCGACGCCTTCGGTGACGCCGAGCGACAGGCGATGCGCGTGCCAGCCGGTCGCGGGGTCGCCGGCGGGGCCGAGCCAGCGGTGGCCGAGGTCCGCGAGGCGGGGGTCCGGCACGCCTTGGTTTCCGGTCAGCGACCAGTGGACCTTGGCCGCGTCGGGCCGGAGCGTGATCGCGCGGCGCAGGCGGTAAAGCGACAGGCGCTTCGTCAGCGCTTCGGCCTGCGCGGCCTCGACGTCGATCAGCACGTCGTCCCCATCCGCCCAGAGGATGAAGTCGAACAGCACTTTCCCCTGCGGCGACAGCAACGCGGCCCAGGCCGGGGTGTCGCGGGTGAGCAATGCCGTGTCGGCGGTGACCAGCCCTTGCAGGAAGCCGCGCACGTCCTCGCCCGAGACGCGGATCACGCTGCGGTCGATCAGCATGGTTGGGAGCATGGCGGGGGGCGTCGTTGCGGGAGCGGGCTGTTCCATCGCTACCACCTAGTGCGCGTGGTGCGATTTCCAAGCGCGGGGCAATTTCCAACAGGCGTGCGGCTGGCATCTCAGCCACCGCGCCGATAGGAAGGCGGCATGACCGAGCGCCTCACGATCCGCCGCCCCGACGACTGGCATGTACACCTGCGCGATGGCGCGATGCTGGAGGCGGTGGCGGGGCATACCGCACGGCAGTTCGCGCGTGCGATCATCATGCCGAACCTGACGCCGCCGGTGACCTCGATCGAGGCTGCAAAGGCATATCGGGGGCGGATCATGGCCGCGCTGGATGGTGGCGAAGGAGGGGGCGCGAACTTCACACCGCTGATGACGTGTTATCTCACCGACGGCACCGACCCGGCCGAGCTCGAGCGCGGCTATGCGCAGGGCGTGTTCACCGCGTGCAAGCTGTACCCCGCGCATGCGACCACCAATTCGGCGCACGGCGTGACCGATATCCGCGCGCTGACCGGGGTACTCGAGACGTTGCAGCGGATCGGCATGCCGCTGCTCATCCACGGCGAGGTGACGGACAAGTCGATCGATATCTTCGACCGCGAGGCGGTGTTCGTCGAGCGCGTGCTGACGCCGCTCGTCCGCGATTATCCGGGGCTGAAGATCGTGCTGGAGCATATCACGACTGCGGAGGCGGCGGCGTTCGTGGCCGAGGCGGATCATCCGATCGCCGCGACGATCACGCCGCAGCACCTGCTGATCAACCGCAACGCGCTGTTCGATGGGGGGCTCAGGCCGCATGCCTATTGCCTGCCGGTGCTGAAGCGCGAGACGCACCGGCTCGCGGTGCGGCAGGCGGCGGTGTCGGGGTCGCCGCGGTTCTTCCTGGGGACGGACAGCGCGCCGCACGTCGTCGGGGCGAAAGAATCCGGGTGCGGGTGCGCTGGGATCTTCAACGCGCCGTTCGCGCTGGAGGCGTACGCGCGGGTGTTCGACGAGGAGGGCGCGCTCGACAAGTTCGAGGGGTTCGCGTCCGAGCATGGTGCGCGGTTCTATGGGCTGCCGTTGAACGAGGGCACCGTGACGCTGGCGCGCGGCGATGCCGAGGTCCCGGCGTCGATCGGTACGGGGGAGACGGCGGTCGTGCCGTTTCTCGCGGGGACCAATGTGGGGTGGCGGTTCGAGGGGTAACGGCGCTTCGCCCTCACTCTTCCCGCGGTGAATCCTGCGCGTTCAGCCTATCGAGCCATAGGCGCGCTTCCTTCTGCTCGCCGACGGCGCTGGCCTTAACCGGGCCGCGGGCGGCGAAGAACGCGCGGTGGAGCGCGAAGGGGTCCATCATCAGGCGGTCGCGCATTGCGTCGATGTCGTTGCCCATCTCGGTAAGCGCGTCGATGGTCGGGGCGATCGCGGCGCGGACGCGGCGGTCAGGGGTGCGGTCGAACAGGCCTAGCGATCCGGACGCGGTCTTTTCGAGCGCTGCCAGGAGGGTTTCGCGGTATTCTGTTTCCAGGTCTTCGCGCTGGGCGTCGAGACGGGCGAGGCGGTCGGGTTTTGCCATCTGCCAGGGGTAGCGCGCCTGGTGGGGGCGTCAACTTTTTGGGGCTGGCTTTGGCGCGGTGTCACAAGCTGGAGTTGCGGTTGGCTGGCGCGCCGTGGGCAAAGCCCACGTCGTCGGACGGGGCTTTGCCCCGCCGGCCGGGCTTGTCGGAGTCAGCCGGGCGTGGCCGGCTGCCCGACTGCGCCTAAAACGGCAGCCACCTGCTCTTGTGCGTGATGTTCATGTACCCGACGTTCACGCCCGCGCGCCAGCCGACGCCCAGGCGGATCGGGATCAGGACGACGTTGCCGCGGCGGAGATACGTCGCGGCGAAACCGCCGACCAGGTACAGGCGGCCTTCGACGGCGGGGAAGCGTTTGTAGAGTTCCTCGGTGTCGTAGAGATTGTAGACCAGCACGAAGACCTTGTTCGCGTCGCCGCCTATGTCGAAGCCGACCGAGGGGCCGGTCCAATAGACCGGTTGCTGGCCCTCGACCTTGTGGCTCATGATCCCCGAGCCATAGCGGACGCCGAGGATGAACGCGCCTGAGGCTTCGCGCCCGGCGATGTACGCGTTGGGCTGGCCCTGGTCTTTCAGGATATTCTCGAGAATGCCGCCAAGCCCAGCCGCGCCTTTGCCGAACACGCCCTCACCCGCGGCGAGCAGATCGTCGCGCTGATAGGTGTCGGCGGCATGCATCGTCGCTTCG
>JAJNQF010000338.1 GCA_021154945.1 Sphingomonas sp. | reverse complement strand
ACCGCCGCGAGCGCCCATGCCGGGATCGCCGCGATCGGGCCCGGCAGCGCTCTCCAGGTAACAAGATCGCGCGAGGTCCGCGCGAGGATCGGCAACCGCCCCCCCTGCCCCGTCGAATACGAATAATAGCTGTCGCCCTCGCGGATCAGCACCGGATCATGCGCCGGCACGATGTCGCCCGACAGCCGAGCGTTGAGCGATGCGGGTAGCGGTGCCGCGCTCGCCAACAAAAGCGCCGAGACGACCAGGCCGCCTACACCGCTCGTACGCCGGCCAAGCACCGCCAAACTCGACGCCCGGCTGGACCAGATCATCGACGTCCGCCGAAATAGCGTTCGAGACGCTCCACTTCCTTTGGGGTGACCGCCATCACCGCCCCATGCTTGGGCTGGACGAAGTTCGTCGCCTTCATCGGCGAACCGGGATCGTTGAACCGCCCGATATTCCGGAACGTGACGAAGTCCTTCGTCTCCGCGAACCCCATGTTGTTGGGCGTCACCCCGAAGACGTCGTACATCAGCACCCACGTGTTCGTGCCGTGCCTGCGCCAGAGGTTGGGGGCTTCGGCGGCCACCGTCTCCGGATCGATCTTGCGGGCGTCATAGACATACCCACGGTCGACGCGGGTAGACACCGCCTGGCGGATGCTGCCGGGTTTTTCATGCGCGACATAGAACATCCGGTACTTGCCGCCGACCAGCGTGATGTCGGCATCGATCGTGTTCACCGCCGAGCGCGGATAATCCAGGATCTTTTCGGGCACCGTCGTCAAGGTCGTGAAAGCGTCGTTGGCTTGCGACGCGACCATGAAATTGGGTCCGTTGCCGATCCGCGTGGTGAAATAGACCATCATGCGGCGCGTCGTCGGATCGTAGATCGTCTCCGGCGCCCATGCGTTGCCAGCGTCCCTGTACGCCGGGAAGAGGCGTGACACGTCGACCTTCGCCAGCGTCCAGTGGAGCAGGTCGACGCTCTTCATCAGCAGGAGGTTGCGGTTGTTGCCCCAGCCGTAATCCTTCTCGGGGCGTTCCCATTCCGTCGTCCGAAGGCCCTCCCGCTGGCCGAATATGTGTAGGTCGGTCATCGCCATGTAGAAAGCACCGTCCGGGCCCCGCATGATGTGAGGATCGCGAACCCCCTTCTGATCCGCGATCGACCGCCCCGCGAGGATCGGTCGACCGCCATTCACGTCGGTGAAGGCAAAGCCGTCTCGCGATGTCGCGAAGTAGATCGAATGCGTATCGTCCTTGAAATAGACCATCAGATACGCGGAGGAGTCGCCGACCGTGGCTGTCCCGTGTGCCGAAACCAGCCGCGGGACGATGGTCAGTTGCCGATCGCCCCTCTGCTGGACCACCGGGCGTGCAGCCCCTGACGATGCGACGCCCAACGCGACCGCGCTCGCCAAGCCGCATGCCACGACGGCTTTCGACAGGCGCGTTGCCAACGCGCGGGCACCGACGGGACGAACGGAACAGCCACGATACATCATCGGATGTCGAGCATCACGACCGACTTGGCCGGAAGCGTCACCGTAAGCGTCCCGTTGACCAGCATCGCACCGTTAAAGGCCGCAGGTTTGACGACATCGGGGGCATCGAACGTGTTGTGCGCGTCGATCGCCGAGGCCGTCAGGATGCGGCCCGTGATACCTGCCCCCGTCACGCCATCGAGCTTCACCGACACCGTGGCAGGCTGGTTCGGATCGACGTTGGTTAGGCCCATATGCACGGCCCCGTCGGCGCCGCGCACGGCGCTCGCGCTGACCGCCTTCAGCGTCCACTGGTTCTTGTTGTACCAGCGCGACTGAACATCGACCGGTAGGACGACGCCGTCCTGATAGTCCTTGTACATATCGAACACCCAATAGGTCGGCGTGCGCACCATGCGGTTGCCGTCGGTCAACATCATCGCCTGAAGCACGTTGACCATCTGCGCGATGTTCGCGCCGCGCAGGCGATCGGTGTGACGGGCGAAGATGTCGAAATTCAGGCTGGTGACCAGCGCATCGCGCAGCGAGTTCTGCTGATAGAGGAAGCCGGGATGGCTGCCTGGTTCCTGATCGTACCAGGTGCCCCATTCATCGACCAGCAACGCGACACGCTTGCCCGGGTCGTATTTGTCCATGCGCTTTGCGTGTTCGGAGATGTAATCGTCCATCTTGACGGTCTTGGCGAGCGTCCGCGCCCACTGATCCTCGTCGAAGCCGGTCGCCGCACCCTTTCTCGCCCAGTCGTAGGGGATGGTGTAGTAATGCACGCCAATGCCGTCGAACTGCCCGCCGGCATCGCGCATCATCACATCGGTCCAGTTATAATCGTCCGCGTTGGCGCCGCTGGCGATCTTCATCACGCGCTGGCCCTCGGGCATCTTGACGAACGTCGCATACCGCCTCGTGACATCGGCCGCGTATTCCGGGCGCATATTGCCGCCGCAGCCCCATAGCTCGTTGCCGATACCGAACATCGGTAGCTTCCAGGGCGCCTTGCGACCATTGGACGCGCGCTCCTTGGCGAGACTGGAGCCGGTCGGTGAGGTCATGTACTCGACCCACTCCGCCATCTCGCTCGGCGTGCCGTTGCCGACGTTGCCCGAGACGTAGGGCTCGGCCCCAACCATGTCGGAATAGTTCATGAACTCGTGCGTGCCGACCGCATTGTCCTCGGTCACGCCGCCCCAGTTCGTGTTGATCTTCACCTTGCGCTTGGCAGGCGCACCGATGCCTTCGCGCCAGTGATATTCATCGGCGAAACACCCGCCCGGCCAGCGGATCACTGGCGTGCGGATCGCCTTCAGTGCGTCGAGGACGTCGGTGCGGTACCCGTTGATGTTGGGAATGCGGCTGCCCTTGCCGACCCAGATGCCGCCATAGACGCCCGTGCCGAGATGCTCGGCAAACTGACCGAAGATCCGCTTGTCGAATTTTGGCGCAGGCTTGTCGCCGTGCACCGTTATTGTCGCCGGCGCCCCGTCGACCGGAGGGGCCTGCTGGGCGAGCGCAGGGCTGGACAGGACGAGCGCGATCGCGCTGAACATTATACGCATTGTTCGATCTCCGTTGCGCGCCGGGCGCGCCTTGTCAGGGGTGGCTTCGTCGGCGGTAAATTGGGGTGGCGACATGGCTCATTGCGTGCGTCGTACGGTATCTCGAAAGCGACTTGCCGAACGGGCCCGACACTTTCTGCCGGCGGACGTCGACCTTGTTGGCGATTTCGTGTGCGGAGAGGCCATCATGAGAGTGTGCGACGATCTCGCCGGCCATCGCCGGTCGGCACCGAGGTCTTCCAGCGTCAGAAACCTCGCCGGCGACGTATCGATACCAGGCGACACTTTGCAGCGCATCTTGGACGGAGCTACGGCCGGGCTGGCGGCCAGCTTTCCCTGCGCGGATACCGTGCTCTCCCACGCCGTCCCGACTACGCCAGGCAAGATCGACAGTAGGCGCAACGACACTCCCTTCTCCGAAAATCACGGCATACTCCGCTTCTTGTCCGACAATACCAACCGATTTCGATTGTGCAAGGGTTTGGGACGCGTTTTCGGGGCGCCTCGCGCTTGCTTCGCACCATGTGCTCTGCGTAAGTCTCGCTCGAATGTGGAGAGGTGATGATTGCTGAGAAACGAGGTCGTCCGGCGCACGTCAAACTGGCCCAGAGCATCGGTGTTGCGATCGTCACCGGTCGGCATCAGCCGGGCAGCCTGTTACCGGGAGAAATCGATCTAGCCGAGAGTTTTGGCGTGTCGCGTAGCGTCATACGTGAAGCGCTTCGCATGCTCTCAGCCAAGGGACTTGTCGAAAGCCGGCCGAAGATCGGCACGAAAATCCGCGAGCGACACGATTGGAATTTGCTCGATCCGGAGATGCTCGGATGGATGTTCGATGGCGAGCCGCCGCTACCCTTCGTCCGCAGCCTGTTTCAGTTGCGCCTGATCGTCGAGCCTGCCGCAGCGGAACTCGCGGCGACCGGCCGCACTGCACGACAATTGTCGGGAATGGGCCATGCCCTCGAAACGATGGCACAACACGGTCTGATCAGCGAATTGGGCCGTTCGGCGGATTACCAGTTCCATGCCCTGATCCTGCAAGCGACCGAGAACGAGCTTCTGGTGAGCCTGTCGGCAAGCATCGCCGCCGCCGTGCGCTGGACGACGTTTTTCAAATATCGCCATGAAAAACATCCACGCGACCCGTTGCCGGAACATCGCGCGTTGTTCGAGGCGATTGCTAACAGTGACGCGACCGGCGCCCGCGACGCCACGCGAGCGCTGATTCATCAAGCCCAAATCGATACCGAACATGCTATGGGCGTCGAAGAGCGCCGGGTTACCCCATAAACGGAGACGGATGGGGCCGCTCGCCTGTGGCTAGTGGTTGTCGCGCGGCAACCCCATAGTCTGGGCGATGCGCTGGTACTTCTCGGCGCCCTCAAGGATGGCGCCGGTTTCCATCTGGCCGACGGTGGCGCGCTGGATTTCCTGCCAGGGCGTTTGCGAACGCGGATAGGCGTAGCCACCCGCCTCGGTCAGCGCACGGCGGCGCTCGGCGAGGTCCTCGTCGGAGATCAACACGTTGGCGCTGCCCTTGGCGAGATCGATACGGACCCGGTCGCCGGTCCGGATTAGCGCAAGCCCACCCATCGCGGCCGCCTCGGGCGAGGCATTGAGGATCGAGGGCGAGCCCGACGTCCCCGACTGGCGACCGTCGCCAATGCAGGGAAGGGCATGGACACCCTCGCGGATCAGGTACGCGGGCGGCCGCATGTTCACGACCTCGGCCGCACCCGGATAGCCGATCGGTCCCGCGCCACGCATGAACAACAACGTGTCGGTCGTGATCCCGAGCGAGGGGTCGTCGATCCGGTGGTGATAATCCTCGGGACCGTCGAACACGACCGCGGGGCCCTCGAATGCCTCCGGATCGTCCGGGTTCGACAGATAGCGTTCGCGGAACTCGGGCGAAATCACGCTGGTCTTCATAATTGCCGAGTCGAACAGATTGCCGCGCAACACGATGAAGCCGGCATCCTCCAGCAACGGTGTCGCGAACGGGCGGATGACGCGCTCGTCCTCGATCGTCGCGGTCCGGCAATTGTCGCCGATAGACTTGCCGTTCGCGGTCATCGCGTCCTCTTGGATCAGGCCCTGCTTCATCAATTCGGCAACCACTGCGGGCACGCCGCCCGCATGGTAATAATCCTCGCCAAGATATTCGCCGGCGGGCTGGAGGTTGACCATCAGCGGCACCTTGTGGCCGCGCGTCTGCCAGTCGTCGATCGGCAGGTCGACGCCGATATGGCGCGCGATCGCGGCGAGATGGATCGGCGCGTTGGTCGAGCCACCGATCGCCGAATTGACGACGATCGCGTTGTGGAACGCCTCCCTGGTCAGGATATCGGAGGGCTTGAGATCCTCGGCGACCATGTCGACGATCCGCTTGCCGGTGCGATACGCGACTTCCTGGCGATCACGGTAAGGGGCGGGGATCGCGGCCGAGCCGGGCAACTGCATCCCGAGCGCCTCGGCGAGGCTGTTCATCGTCGTCGCGGTGCCCATCGTATTGCAATAGCCGGTCGACGGCGCCGACGACGCGACGAGCTTGATGAAGCCCTCGTCGTCGATCGCGCCGGTCGCGAGCAGCTCGCGCGCCTTCCACACGATCGTCCCCGAGCCGGTCCGTTCGCCCTTGTGCCAGCCGTTGAGCATCGGCCCGACCGACAGCGCGATCGCCGGGATGTTGACGGTGGCCGCTGCCATCAGGCAGGCGGGCGTGGTCTTGTCGCAGCCGATCGTCAGCACGACGCCGTCGAGCGGATAGCCGTACAGCACCTCGACCAGCGCTAGATAGGCGAGGTTGCGGTCGAGCCCGGCGGTCGGGCGCTTGCCGGTTTCCTGGATCGGATGGACCGGGAACTCCAGCGCGATGCCGCCGGCTTCACGAATGCCCTCGCGCAGGCGTTCGGCGAGCACGAGGTGATGGCGGTTGCACGGCGACAGGTCGCTGCCGGTCTGCGCGATGCCGATGATCGGCTTGCCCGAGCGCAGTTCCTCCAGCGACAGCCCGAAGTTCAGGTACCGCTCCAGATACAGCGCGGTCATGTCGATATTCTCGGGGTTGTCGAACCACGCACGGCTTCTGAGTTTCGGCATATCGGTCATTGGGGGGCTTTCTGGAGATCGGAAGGTCAGCGGGCGACGGAGACGCGGTAGATCATGCGGTGGTGATAGGGCGTGCCGGGATCGACGCGCGCCGAGCCGAACGCGGGCTGGTTGGGCGTGTCGGGGAATTTCTGCGGTTCGAGCGCGAGGCCGTCGCCCATCCGGTACACATGGCCGGATTTGCCGATCAGCGTACCGTCGAGGAAATTGCCCGAATAGAATTGCACGCCGGGTTCGGTGCTGAGCACTTCGAGTACGCGGCCGGACACCGGATCCTCGAGCCGTGCGGCCAGGCCGGGCTCTACGCTCGCGCCCTTGTCGAGCACGAAATTATGGTCCCAGCCGTGACCGATGACGATCTGCGGATCGCGCCCGTCGCGAATGCCGTCGGACAGCGCGCGGCCCTTCGTGAAGTCGAACACCGTACCCGCGACGGGCGTCATCGCGCCGGTCGGGATCAGCGTCGCGTTGACGGGCGTGTAGCGGCGGGCGGGGATCGTCAGCCGCTGGCCATAGATCCCCGTCGCCGAGCCTTCGCCGGCAAGGTCGAACAGCGCGTGGTTGGTCAGGTTGACGATCGTCGGCGCATCGCTGGTCGCGTCGTAATCGATCGTCAGCGCGCCCTTGTCGTCGAGCGCGTACGTCACCGTGACCGCCAGCGTGCCGGGATAGCCCTGGTCGCCCGCCGGGCTGGTCAGCGTCATCACCACCTTCGCCTGCGCGCCAGCCCGAGTGCCAGCCGTGACCGAAGCGATCTTCCAGACATGCTTGTCGAAGCCGATCGTGCCGCCGTGCAGCGTGTTGGTCTTGTCGTTGCGCGTCAGTTGATACGCCTTGCCGTCGAGCGTGAAGCGGCCGCCAGCGATGCGGTTGGCATAGCGGCCGATCGTCTGGCCCCAGAAATTGGGGGCGGTGACGTAGCTTGCGGCATCGTCATGGCCGAGCGTGATGTCGGCCGACCTGCCGTTGCGGTCGGGCGCGTTGAACGCCTGGAGCGTCGCGCCGAGCGTCATGATCCGCGCGCTCACCCCGTTGCTGCCGGTCAGGGTGACGGCCTCGATCGCGGTACCGTCGGGCAGCGTTCCGAACGGCGCGCGGCGGGCGGTCGCCGCGTCTGCCGCGTGCGTCGCGAATAGGGTCATGGCGGTTGCCACGATGGTCCCGGTTCTGCGGATTGCGTGCATGGTTCCCGTCCTCGATCGCCGACGCCGTTGACGCGCCTTGTCCGGCTATATAGTCAGACAATATATTTCGGGGCAAGCCATGCGGGAAAAGACTGTTGCGGTCACCGACACGGCACGGAGGATGAACGATATGGCGATGCCGGTACAGACGTTAAGGCCCCCCGAAACCGGGACTGCGCAAGCAGCGGGCGCCGTTGCAGGTGGAGCGCCGAGCTATCGCGCCGCGCTGACGCTGCTGGCCAGCCTGTTCTTCATGTGGGGCTTCATCACGGTCATCAACAACACGCTGCTGCCGCACCTGCGCAGCGTGTTCGAGCTGAGCTATACGCAGACCACGCTGATCGAGAGCGTGTGGTTCATCGCCTATTTCTTCGCCTCGATCCCGTCGGCCAAGCTGATCGAGCGGGTCGGCTACCAGCGCGCGATGGTGTTCGGGTTGAGCCTGATGGCGGTCGGCGCGCTGCTGATGGTGCCCGCCGCGCGGCTGCCATCCTACGGCGTCACGCTGTTCGCGCTGTTCGTGATCGCGAGCGGGATCACGCTGCTCCAGGTCGCGGCGAACCCGTATGTCGCGGTCGTCGGTCCGCCCGAGACCGCGTCGTCGCGGCTGAACCTGGTGCAGGCGTTCAACTCGGCGGGCGCGACGCTGGCGCCGCTGTTCGGCGGGTATCTCATCCTCGGCCGCTCGACCTCGGGCACCGCTGCGGCCGGTTCGACGGCGGTGCTGACGCAGGCCGAGCGGCTGGCCGATGCGCAGTCGGTGGTGTTGCCGTATCTGATCGTCGCCGCGGTGCTGGTGGTGCTGGCGGTGGTGATCGCGCGCGTCCCGCTGCCGGCGATGGGCGCCGCGACGCAGCGTTCGGCCAAGGCGGACCGCAAGGGGCTGTCATTGTGGTCGCACCGCAACCTCGTCTTCGGCATCCCCGCGATCTTCATCTACCTGATAGCCGAGATCGGCGTCGCGAACCTGTTCATCAATTTCGTCAGCCAGCCCGACATCGGCAACCTGACGCATGAGCAGGCCTCGCATTATCTGTTCATCCTGTGGGGCGGGATGATGGTCGGCCGGCTGATCGGCAGCGTCGTGATGCGGACGATCCCCGCCGAGCGCGTGCTGGCGGGCGCGAGCATCGGCGCGTGCGCGGTGATGCTGATCGCCACATACACCACCGGCCATGTCGCGATGTGGGCGCTGATCTCGGTCGGGCTGTTCCACTCGATCATGTTCCCGACGATCTTCACGCTCGGGATCAAGGGGCTGGGGCCGTTGACGGAAGAAGGGTCGGGCCTGCTGATCATGGCGATCGCGGGCGGCGCGCTGGTGATCGTCCAGGGCTGGCTGGCCGATACCTACGGCCTCCAGACCTCGTTCCTGCTGACCGCGGCGTGCGAGCTCTACGTGTTGTTCTACGCGGTATGGGGCTCGAAGGTTACAGACCCGCTGCCCGATCAAGCGGTGAAAGGCTGAGCGATGCAAGCGACCCGACGCGAACTGCTGTCAGGGGCGAGCGCGCTCGTCCTCGCCGGATCCGCCCGTGCAGCAGCCCCTGCCCTTTCCGAGAGCAACCGAGCAGGCAAGGTCGCGGCGGTGCCTGCACGCTACGTCAGGCTCAAGCCGTCTCGGTTCGCGGATGCATTCGCAGCCAACCGCCGCTACCTACTATCGCTCAATCCCGAGCGGCTGCTGCATAACTTCTATGTGTCTGCGGCGCTGCCTGCGCCGAAACCGGCCTATTCCGGTTGGGAGGCGCAGGGCATTGCTGGACATTCGCTCGGTCATTGGCTGTCGGCTTGCGCGCTGATCGTCGCCAACACCGGTGACCGTGATGTCGCCGCGACCCTCGACCATGCTCTCGCCGAGATGGCGCGGATCCAGGCGGCGCACGGCGATGGCTATCTTGGAGGCACCACCGTCGATCGCGATGGCAAGACGATAGACGGCAAGATCGTGTTCGAGGAGGTTCGCCGGGGCGATATCCGTACCGGCGGATTCGATCTCAACGGCGGATGGGTGCCGCTCTATACATGGCACAAGGTGCATGCCGGCCTGCTCGACGCGCACGTCCTCGCCGCGAACCCGCGCGCCTTGCCGATCATGCTCGCCCTGGCAGGGTACCTTGCCGGCGTGCTCGAACCACTGACCGATGCGCAGATGCAGCAGGTCCTGCGCGCCGAACATGGCGGATTGAACGAGAGTTACGCCGAAACCTATGCGCTGACGGGCGATACCCGCTGGCTCCGCATGGCGGAGAAGATCCGCCACAAGGCGGTGCTCGATCCGCTGACCGCGGAACACGACCGGCTGGAGGGATTGCACGCCAACACGCAGATCCCGAAAGTGATCGGCCTTGCCCGGCTATACGAACTGACCGGCGATCCCGGCAAGGCGACGGCGGCGCGCTTCTTTCATGATCGCGTGACGCACCATCACAGCTACGTGATCGGCGGCAATTCCGAACGCGAGCATTTCGGCGCGCCGGATGCCTTGTCGAAACGCGTGACCGAAGCGACGTGCGAAGCCTGCAACAGCTACAACATGCTCAAGCTGACGCGTCACCTTTATGCCTGGCAACCCGATGCGCACTGGTTCGACTATTACGAGCGTGTCCAACTCAACCATATCCTCGCGCATCAGCGACCCGACACCGGCCAGTTCGTGTATTTCATGCCGCTTTCGGCGGGAGCGCGGCGCAGTTATTCGACCGCGGAAGAGAGCTTCTGGTGCTGCGTCGGATCGGGGATGGAGAGCCATGCCAAGCATGCCGACTCGATCTACTGGAGCGATGCGCACACGCTTTACGTGAATCTCTACATCCCGAGCGCGCTTGATTGGCCCGATCGCGCGCTGGCCTTCGATCTCGACACGGCGATGCCGATGGAGGGCGTCGCGACCCTGACGGTACGCCGCGCACCGCGGTCCAGCCAGGCGATCGCGCTCCGCATTCCCGAATGGTCCGTCGGCGCGACGTTGACGCTCAACGGCCAGCCGCTGCAACCGACGCTCCGCAACGGCTATGCCGTGATCGATCGGACATGGACGTCGGGCGACCGCCTCCGCCTGACGATGCCGATGCGGTTGCGTGCGGAACCGACGCCCGACGATCCGGGGATGATCGCATTCACGCACGGCCCAATGGTGCTGGCCGCGGATCTCGGCCCGGCCTCGCAGCCCTTCGACGGCCTTGGACCGGCACTGGTCGCGGATGGCGCTGCCTCGGCCGCGCTGCACCCGCAAGCTGGAGAGCATCGATTCACCGCCCGATCATCGCTTGGCGACACGCTCGAATTCAAGCCGTTCTTCGCGCAATATGATCGGCGGACCGCAGTCTACCTCCCGACCTTCACCACCGCCGGCTGGGCGGCCGCAAAAGATGGCTATGTCCGCGCGCAGGCGGAACGGCAGGGTCTTGCGCGACGCACCGTCGACATCGCCTATCTCGGCGAAATGCAGCCCGAACGTGACCATGGTTTCAGCGCGACCAGGAGCGAGACGGTCCAGCTTCATGGACGGTCGGCGCGCAAGCTGCGGGCCGGTCAGACCATGAGCCTGACGCTGCGGCGCAGACCGGGTCCGGCGGTCCTCCAAGTCGTCTACTGGGGCGGCGACGTCGACAATCGTGAGATCGCGATCCGTATCGATGGCACACCGCTTGCCGTGGATGCTCGCAAGGGACCAGGCGAAGACAGCTTCGTCGTCGTCGATTATCCGATCGCGGGCACCGGCGAGCAGGGCAAGGGGACGACGAAGATCGACTTTTCGGTTCGGCGCGGCGACGTGGACATTTACGAAGTCCGGATGTTGACCGCCGATGCCGCCGCGGGCGCCTTACCGACGGCGTGATCGTGTCGCTTGACCGATGCAACTGGCGCGCAGTCGAGCCTAGCAGACAGGGCATATCATCCAATAATATCATCGGAAGGACCTAGTGTGCCGACTACCACCAGCGCCGCCGCGACCCGAACGCATCCGGAAGGGATGCCCTCAGTCGCAGAGGATAGTCGGCACGCGAACGACGCCGCACCATTCGCTCTGCAGCAGCGCAGGAGGCACACGATCGCCGATCTGGTGTCCGGACGTCTGCATCTGGCCGCCTCGGTTCGCGGCGTGAGGCGCCTGATACTATCGCTGACCGCGCTGAGCCTAGCCACGTCGGCCGTAGCGCAGGAACGGACGGTATCGGTCACGATCCGGCCGTCGGTCGAGCGGCCGTCCACCGTCTTCGAAGGCTGGGGCACCGCGCTTGCCTGGTTCGCCGACGTGACCGGCGGCTGGCCCGAACCGGATCGCGCACGGCTCGCGGACCTGTTCTACGGTGAAGGCGGGCTCGGCTGGACGATCGCGCGGTACAATATCGGTGGCGGCAACGCCGCCGACGCGCCGGCCTATCTCCGCCCGGGAGCCGCGGTGCCCGGCTTCTGGCGACAGCCGGCAAACACGACCGGACGTGACTGGTGGCGCGCAGACAACGACGCGATGTGGGACTGGTCGCAGGACGCGCGCCAGCGCTGGTGGCTGGACGCAATCCGTCACCGCGTACGCACGCCGATATTCGAGGCCTTCTCGAATTCGCCCCCCTGGTTCATGACGGTTTCGGGCCGGGTCTCCGGTGCCGAAAAGGGCACCACCGACAATCTTCGTCCCGGATACGAGCGGCCCTTCGCCGATTACCTCGCGCGCGTCGTCGACGAACTCCAGCGTCGTCACCGCATCACGTTCCGGACGCTGTCGCCCGTCAACGAGCCCAACACCGACTATTGGTTCGCGAAGAACACGCAGGAAGGATCGCATTGGTCCCCCGCGCGCCAGGCCGCGATGATCGACGCGACGGACGCGGCGTTGAAAGCACGCGGCCTGGCGACGGCGATCGCGGCGCCCGACGAGACCAACTCGCATCTGTTCCTGCACGACTGGGCCGCCTATCCCGCCGCAACGCGGGCACGGATCGGACAGTTGAACGTCCACAGCTATGGCACGGTCAATCAGACCGGGGTGCGCGACGTCGCGCGTGCTTCGGGGATCAGACTCTGGATGAGCGAGAACGATACACCGCTCGACAAGGACCCGGAGGACTTTGAAGGCATGCCGTCCGCGCTCGCCTTCGCCGAACATATCGTGCTCGACTTGAAGCGGCTGGAACCCGCGGCCTGGATCTTTTGGCAGGCTGTCGAAACCACCGCAATTTCGGGCGCCGGATCGAACTGGGGACTGGTGAAGGTCGACCTGCGTTCGCCCGCTGCCGATCGTCATCAAATCCATCTTACGCGCAAATACTGGGCGATGGCCCAGTTCAGCCGGTACATCAAACCCGGCTACCGCCTTATCCCCGTCGACGATCTCGACACCGCGGGCGCAGTCTCTCCCGACGGCAAAAGGGTGGTGCTCGTCCATGTCAATGGTGGCCTGAACCCCCGCGCGCTCGTCCTCCCCCGCGGCTGGCATGCACAGATGGTCGTCACCGACTCGAACCATGTTGCGGACTGCATCCCCGGCACGATCGTACCGCCACGCGCGATCGCGACGGTGCTGCTTACCCGGAAGGTCGAGAGAGCATCATGCAGCGCGGGACGCTGATCGGGTTCGATACGAGAAAGCGTTTTGACATCGCATCATCTGGTCGGCGTCGTGACCGTGACCATCATGGTGACAGCTCGATTTCGTGGCGCGACCTCTTCTTCGGGGGGCATATCGAGGATCGGCCGGCCGGTCGCGGCCCAGTGGATACGGCGTACGCGGGTATCGCGGCCATTGCCGCCTACGCCGTCGCCCCAGCTATGGTAGACATACAGCGGCGTTCCGTCGGCATCGACGGTGAACGCACCATGCCCCGGCCCCTGCTCATACGCGCGATAATCGGTAACGCCCGGGGGCATCGGCATGCTCTTCTGGAGCGGCGCGCCATATTTGTGCCAAGTGTCGATGTCGGTGAGATCGGAATGCACATCGGCCCACGCTCCGCCGACCACATAGGTCGGGCTGACACCCGAACTCGAATAGACCATTGTGACGCGTCCGTCGTGGATGGTGGCGAAACCGCCCTCGGCGAGGTTCTCCTCGAACGAAAGATCGGGAGCGATGATCGGTCTAGGCTCCGAGGTCAGACGCGTAGGGTGGGCAGGATCGACTTTCGCGATCCAGGTCAACGGATCTCCGAGCGCCGCGGACGCGGATAGATATCGCTGCGACCAGGTATAATAGCCTTGTCCATCGGCCTCGAAATACGACATATCTAGGCTGATATTCTTCGAAAATGCCGTGCGACCGAGTGGTGACCCATCCTGCTTGCGAACGGCGGCGGGCTTCGACCAGTCGGCAGGATTGGCGGGATTTCCGCCGTCGCGAAGCTGCATCACATGCGCCTCGACGGTGGACCAATCGCCTCGCTCGTTCGACTGGCTGTCGACCGGATTGAAACACGGCGCGAACAGGATGCTCAGCCGGCCGCCGATCTGATGCAGTTCCGGTGCCCAGTAGCAGCCGGCGATCACACGCCCCTCTGCGGTGCGGTCCTTCCTCGTCCTGCGATTGAGCAGGTCCACCTCGCGCTTCCTGCCGCCATTGGCATCGGCCAGCGCGGCGATGCTGTCGGCCATGCGCAGGGGTAGATGAACCGATCCGACATTGTCGTTGTTGGTATCGTCGGTGGCGACGAACAGATATCGGCGCGTACCAGCCTGATCGTAGCCGAAGATGGTCGGATCCGCCCGGTTGTACGCGAAGACGGATGGATAGACCGGTAGGCGTACGGCTCCCCGGATCGTGTGCGTGCCACTCCGAGCCTTGGCCAGACGTCGAAGGTCGTTGGCATCCCAGTCGACACCACGCGTTGCGGTCGATCCGTCGGAATAGGTCAGCCGGACGGGGGCCCGCGTCGCCGCACCGATATCGCCTGCGACGATCGTTTGTGCATCGACCGTCGCAGCGGTGTTGACGATGCGGCCGAACCGACCCGAGAGGATGCTCGCGGTTTGCCCGCTGACGGGAAGACTGCTCGCTGCTTCGGCACCGGGAAGGGTCGCGCGGGCACTGTCCGCGACATGCTCGAAGACCGTCGCGACGCTACCTGACCGTGTCGGGCCTACGTTACCCGTCGAAGCGATCTGCGAAACGCGGCCGTCGTCGGCAGGATCGAACGGCGTGACGATTTTTTGCGTGCGCGCGAGATCCTCGACCGTCGTCCAGCGCGCGTCGCCGGCGCGATCCCGCCACGCCACGACGTAGCGGCGGGCCGCCGAGTCCCACACCGCCTTGGGTCTGACGACCCCGCCCGTCGTCTGCAGATCGACCAAGCCCAGCTCGGTGAAATTCCCGGGCGTCACGGGATCCGCCTTGAAGACCAGCGCGGCGGACGATTGCGAAGGATCCGGTGTGGCCGCCATCTGCACGCGCGTCCCGATGACGCCAAGGCTTCCATCGGCAAAATAGAATGGGGACGGATCGGCGATCCCGCG
>JAJNQF010000327.1 GCA_021154945.1 Sphingomonas sp. | reverse complement strand
GAGCGCTTTTACCGCTGACAACATCGCCAAGCAGCAGATCGTCAACCCGAGCGCGCTCCAGCAGACGCTGCCCAACATCACCTTCACCAAGACCAACTTCACGACGTCGAGCTTCACGATCCGCGGGATCGGCGATCTGTGCACCGGTGCGACCTGCGACACCGCGACCGGTATCCACGTCAACGACATGCCGCTGGTGACGACCCGCCTGTTCGAGAGCGAGTTCTTCGATCTGGAGCGGATCGAAGTGTTGCGCGGTCCGCAGGGCACGCTGTTCGGCCGCAACGCGACGTCGGGCGTGGTCAACTTCATCTCCGCCAAGCCTGACCTCACCGGCGTGCATTCCGCCGCCGAGTTCGAATATGGCAATTACGATTCGAAGCGCGTGCGGGCGATGATCAACCTGCCCTTCACCGACACGCTCGGCATCCGCGTCGCCGGCACCTATCTCAACCGCGACGGCTATACCAAGAACCTGTACGACGGTCGCGACATCGATGGACGGGATCTGTATTCGGTGCGCGGCACGCTGTCGTGGGAGCCGAGCAGCAACACCCGGATCGACCTGATCGGATCGTATTTTCGCGAGAAGGACGATCGCTCTCGCTTGCAGAAGCAGCTCTGCCACCGCGATCCGACCGGCATCCTCGGCTGCCTTCCCGACCGCCTCGCCAACGAGACCGCGAACGGCAATTCGACGCTGGCGGCGGTGCTCAGTTCGAGCGAGTTCTTCGCGGTCAACAACCCCGCGCTGGGACGCTTCGGGCTGCAGAGCCTCTATGGCCAGGATACCTATGCCGGCGTGGTCAACCCATCGGACGTGCGGACCGTATCGCTCGACTACAGCCCGACCTATTTCGCCGAGGAGGAGCAATATACCGCGAAGATCTTCCACGATTTCGGCCCGGTCAGCCTGAACTTCACCGGTGGCTACACGCGCAACGTCGTCGACAGCACCGCCGACTACAACCTCGCGGTCGAGAACCCGCTGACCAACAATGTCGGGCTTGCCACGCTCAATGCAATTGCGCGCACCGGATCGCCGTTCGCGTTCCTCAGCGGCGTACGGCAGGCGCTGATCCCCAACGGCCCCGCCGGCGGCGTGTGCCAGTCCGCTGCCGATCCGAACAATGTCGGCATCTATGGCGGCAACTCGATCGGGTGCTATGCGCAGAGCCTCGACTTCGATCGCTCGCGCCAGAAGAGCCGCCAGTTCTCCGCCGAAGCGCATCTCGACAGCAATTTCGACGGGATGTTCAACTTCCTGCTCGGCGGCATCTATGTCGACAGCAAATCGACCAACACCGACTATTTCGTCAACGCGTTCGGGCTGGACTATGCTTCGGGCATCCTCGGCTCGGCGAACGCGGCGGGAGCGGGGCTGCCCGCCGGCAACGGCTATTTCCTGTCCACGCCGTTCTATCGCAACAGCGACGTCGAGTTCCGCCTGAAATCCTACGGCATCTTCGGCGAAACGTATTTCAAGTTTACCGACAAGCTGAAGCTGACCGTCGGCCTGCGCTACAACCATGACGAGAAGACCGACCAAGCGCGCAACCTCGCGCTCAACGTGCTGACGCCGATCGGCGCGACTGGCATCGAGCAGGGGCTGAACTACGGCACGGTCGATTTCGACCCGAACCTGCCGGGGCGCCAGGAGTTCGCCAATGCGCAGGTCAGCTTCTCGCGGCTGACCGGCCGCGCGGTGATCGATTACCGGATTACCGAGAACAACCTGCTCTACGCGTCCTATTCGCGCGGGTATAAGTCGGGCGGGATCAACCCACCGCTGCTGCCGATGTTCAACGTCAGCAGCACGTTCCTGCCCGAACAGGTCAACGCGTACGAGATCGGCTCGAAGAATACGTTCGGCGGCGGCCAGTTCAGGCTGAACCTCACCGGCTTCTATTACCAGTACAAGAATTTGCAGCTGAGCCGGATCGTCGCGCGCACTTCGGTCAACGACAATGTCGACGCCGATATCTACGGCGTCGAGGCGGAGGCGATCATGAGCCCGGTGCCGGCGTTCGTGGTCAACATGAACGCGAGCTACCTCCACTCAAAGGTGTCGAGCGACAAGTTCCTGGTGAACCCGCGCGACGTGTCGGGCGGCCGTGCCGACGCGGTGATCATCAAGGACATCACCAACGCGTCGAACTGCGTCGTCGTCCCCAACGCCGCGGGCAATGCGGCATTGTCGAACGGCTATGTCGCGGCCGTCAATCGCGCGATCGGCCTGCGCGCCCCGACCGCGATCCCGACGATCTCGGCGACCGGCGCGTTCGGGATCTGCTCCGCGCTGGGGGCCAACGCCGCGGCGAGCGGCGTGTCGGTGCTCGACGGCGTGACCACCAACATCCGCGGCAACCGCCTGCCGCAGGCGCCGACCTACAAATGGTCGGTCGGCGCGCAGTACACGATCGACTTCGTCAACGGCATGAGCCTCGTGCCGCGTGCCGACCTCAACTATACCGGCGGGCTCTCGGCCAGCATCTTCAACACCCAGATCGACCGGATTCCGGGGTATGAAGTCGTCAACATGCAGGTCCAGCTCAACGCCCGCGAAGACCGCTTCT
>JAJNQF010000319.1 GCA_021154945.1 Sphingomonas sp. | reverse complement strand
CACCCCTCCCTGAAAGGGAGGGGCCGGGGGTGGGTAGGCTAGCGAGTGGCGCCGACCTCCGCCACGATCGCTTCGGCGACGCCATCCGGATTCCCCACGACGTCGGAATTCCAGAACCGGATTACGCGCCACCCCAGCCCTTCGAGAAACGCAGTTCGCCGCAAATCATAATCTGACTCGATATGCTGGCTCCCATCGAACTCGATCGCAAGCTTCACGCTACGACAGGCAAGATCGACGATGCAGCGGCCGACCACAAGCTGGCGCGTGAACCGCGGACGGAAGCCTGAAACTCGATGCCAGATCAGCCGCTCAGCTTCAGTCGCCTGTGTCCGCAGACTGCGCGCCCGGTTAGTCATCAAAGGCACGACGCGAGCCATACTCAGGATGCTGGGCCATCATGATACGGACGGCAACCCACCCCCGGCCCCTCCCTTTCAGGGAGGGGTGAAGGATGGGCGGATTACTTGGCTGGCTTCTTCGCCGCAGCCGGCACGACCGCCATCGTCCAGTCCTTCTCCGGCCGCAGATACTTCGCCGCCGTCGCCTGCAACTCCACCGGCGTGGTGGCCACCAGGTCCGAAGCGATCCGCTGCGTCGCCGCGATCCGGCGCGGGTCGAAGGTCGCCCCGCCGAGCTGCTGCAACCAGAACTGGTTCCCGGTCGAGGCGCGCAGGATATACTGCCCCATCGGCTTCTTGATCCGGTCCAGCTCGTCCGGCGCGATCGGCGTCGACACCAGTTCGGCCGCGATCTGCCGCGCGATCTGGAAGAAGAACGACACCTTGTCCGGCGCGACTTGGCCTATCGCGACCATCCGCCCGCCGGTGTTCATCCCCACCGGCCACTGGCTCGACACGTTCGGGCTGTAGCTCGCCCCCGCCGCCTGCCGCAGCCGCTCGAACAACCGATCGCTGAACACCTGCGCCAGCACGTCGAGACGCCGCGCCTCGACGATATTGTCGATCCCACCACCCGTCGGCCAGGCGATCACCGCCGCCGCCTGGTTCTCAGGCCCGGTATGCGCGCGCATCACCGGCGTCGCGTTGTGCGCGGGGAAACCGACCGGTGCGCCGACCTTCGACACCGCCGTGCGCGGCTTCATCGCCCCGAACGACTTGGCGACCGCGGCGATCGCATCCTCGGTCTTCACGTCGCCGAAGATCGAGACCTCGATCGGCCCGGTCTTCAGGATCGGCTCCCAGAACGCGCGGAAGTCCTTCGCGTTGAGCGCTTCGACCGTCTCCTTCGACGGCGTCCCCCAGCGCGGATCGCCCGCGCGCAGCAAACCCTCGAGGTCGCGCGACAACACGCCATCCGGCGAAGAGTCATACCCGGCAAACCCGGCCAGCGCAGCGACCCGCGCACGCGCCACCGGCGCCGGATCCCAGGCCGGGAACGCGAGTTTTGCCGCCATCAACCGCAACTGGTCCGAATAATCCGCCGGCGAGGTGATCGCGCCCAGCGTGAACGCATCGTCGTCGATCCCGAAGTCGAGACCGATCCGCCGGCCCGCGGTAAGCTGGTCGAGATCGCCCTGGTCGAGCTTGCCGATGCCCCCCGCGACCAGCGCGAGATCGCCCGCCCAGGCCGGCGTCGGCCGGTTCGACGGGATCGCGGTATAGCCGCCGCCGAACCGCACGCGCACATACACGCGCCCGGTCTCGCCCGCGTTCGGGAACAGCAGCACGCGCGTCCCGTTGGCGAAGTTCACCTGCTCCATGTCGAACGCGGCGATCTTCTCGCGGCTGGCCACGACGCCCGGCTTGCCGAGCGACGGCAGCTTCGAGAAATCGACCGCAGCCTGCGCACGACGCTTGCCGGCCAGGCCCGAAACATCCGCCTTCAGTGCGGTCGCCAGCTTGTTCGCAGCTCCCGCATCGGGGGTCTGCGTGTTCACCAGAGCGCGGGTCGCGGTCCCCTCGAAGATCGCCTTGCTCGACGCGAGCAGCGTGGCGGGCGTGAACATGCCCTTCGCCTTGGCGTCCTGCAAAATCTTGTACGACGTTTCCGGCCCGGCCACCGTCTCGCGGATGTCGAGCGCGCCGACCATGTCGTCCGCCTGCTTGGCGCCCGCCTCGACCCGCGCGGTCTCGACGCTGGTCCGCATGATCGTGTCGAAATCGGCATATTCGCGGTCGACCTCGGCTTGGCTCGGCGCGTTGGTCTGCGCGTCGGCGATCACCGCGCGGACGTCCTTCAACGCCGCTTCCCAGTCGGTGCCGATCGGCACGATGTTGACGCTGGTCAGGTTCGCCGAGCGCGACACGTCGTCGATCGACACGCCGGCCTGGAGGAAACTGCCGCCAGCCCGCGCCCGCGTCTCCAGCCGCCGGCTGATCAGCCGGGTGGCCAGCACGTCGACCAGCCGCTTCTGGTTCATGATCGCGGTATCGTCCTTATACTCCCAGGGCCGCACCACGCCGAGCGTCACCACCGCCGGGATCGCCGGCTCGGCGATCGTCGCGGAGACCGGCGCCTTCGGATCGGGCTTGCCGAAATCGGGCGCGGGCGTGACCGGGCCGATGCCCTTCCAGTCCGCGAAATTCTTGACGATCAACCGCCCGAACAGCGCCGGGTCCATGTCGCCCGAGATGATGACGACGGTATTCTCCGGCCGATACCAGCGATCGTGGAATGCCTTCACGGTGGCGCCGGTCGCGGCCTCCAGCGTCTTGATGTTGCCGATCGGCGAGCGATCCGCGAGCGGCTGCCCGGCGAAGAACGTCGCGCGGATCGCATCGCCGAAGCGCACCTGCGGCCCCGGCTGCTCGCGCTGTTCCGCCAGCACGATCGGGCGCTCGGCGGCGACCGACGCGTCGGTGATCGTCGGCTTCTCCATCATGCCGGCCATGATCTTCAGGCTCTCGTCGAGCCCCGCCTGGGTCGCCGAGGGAAGATCGAGCTTGAACGTGGTCGAGGTCGGCGTGGTCTGCGCGTTGGTGTCCGAGCCGAAGGTCGCGCCGAACCGCTGCCAGACGCGCTTGGCCTCACCGTCCGGCACGTATTCGGACCCGCGGAACGAGAGATGCTCGATGAAATGCGCGAAACCGCGCTCGCTGTCGGTTTCGTTCAACGAGCCGGCATCGATCCGCACGCGCACCGACACCTGGCCGGGTGGCACGCCGTTCTTGCGCACCGCGAACCGCATGCCGTTGGGCAGCGTGCCGAACTTCCACTCGGGATCGCGGGTGAGGTCGCTGCCCTTGTAGAGCCACGCGGTCGTATCGATTCCCGTCAGCTCGGGAAGCGTCGGCGCTTCTTTGGCGCCCCCCTCGGCAACGGTGGAGGCGGCCTGCTGGGTCGCCATCTGGCCGCTCGCCGGGATAGCGAGGCCAAGGATGACGGGGAGCAGGACGGGAGCGCGATACAAGCGCGATAAGGATACCATGACGCATCTGTAGCGTCCCCGCGCGCGCATCGCCAGCGCCGCACAATACACCGCACAATCGAGGGTGGCCGCGCCTGCCATCATTTCGTCCAACACCAGCGGTATATCGTGTCCGAACAAGGGGATCGGCGCGATCGACGCGCCAGGATGCAGGATAGAAATGACGGTCGAAGCCGAACTGGGCCACAAACTGGGGCAGCCTTCATTGTGGCGGGAATCGGGCGGGCCGGCAGTACGCCGCAGCGCCCGTGTGCCCGATCTGAACGTGATCTCGGGCGCCCCGAAACCCGGCGCGCCGATGGTCGCCGAAGCCAACCGCCCGCTGATCATCCGCGTCGGCAAGCATCTGCGCGGCGTGTTCGACCGGATGATCGCCTCGTCCTCGCTGGTCGCCAACGATCCGGTGCTCGACGTCCGCGATTTCGCCTGGACCGCTGGGCTGCGTGAGAACTGGGCCGCGATCCGGGACGAAGCCGTCCATGTCGCGCTGCAAGGCGAGGCATCCCCCAGCCTCGCGACGATCTCGCCCGATCACCGCTCGATCGCCGAAGTCGACAAATGGCGCTCGTTCTTCCTCTACGGCTATGGCTATCCGATCGAGGAGAGCCTCACGCGCTGCCCCAATACCGCTGCCGCCGTCGCGCGCATCCCCGGCCTCAACAGCGCGTTTTTCTCGATCCTCGCGCCCGGCACGCACATCCCCGAGCATCGCGGCGTGACCAAGGGCCTCATCACCTGCCACCTCGGCCTGATCGTCCCGCGCGACGGCGACGTCCGCATGCGAGTCCACGACCGCGTGGTGCGCTGGGCGGAAGGCGAAACGCTCGTGTTCGACGACACCTACAACCACGAGGTCTGGAACGACACGAGCGGCACCCGCGTCGTCCTGCTGATCCAGTTCGAACGCCCCCTGCGCAACCCCGGCAAGTGGATCGCCGACCTGTTCCTCGGCATCGTCCGCCGCTCCGCCTTCGTCCAGGACGCGGTCCGCAACATCGGCAGCTGGAACGCCGCGGTGAAGGCGATGGACGTCTGAGCCTTTTGCCTTCTAACTCCCCTGCCCCTTCTAGCTCCCCTCCCTGG
>JAJNQF010000285.1 GCA_021154945.1 Sphingomonas sp. | reverse complement strand
GATCGAGCGCGCCAAGCAGATCTTCGGCTGCGGGTTCGTCAACGTGCAGCCGCATTCTGGCGCGCAGGCGAACGGCGCGGTGATGCTCGCGCTGGTCAAGCCGGGCGACACGATCCTCGGCATGAGCCTCGATGCGGGCGGCCACCTGACGCATGGCGCGAAGCCGGCGATGTCGGGCAAGTGGTTCAACGCCATTCAATACGGTGTCGATGCGACCACGCACCTGATCGACTATGACCAGGTCGAGGCGCTGGCGGTCGAGCATCAGCCCAAGCTCATCATCGCGGGCGGTTCGGCCTATCCGCGGACGATCGACTTCGCGCGCTTCCGGGCGATCGCGGACAAGGTCGGCGCGTATTTCATGGTCGACATGGCGCATTTCGCCGGGATCGTCGCGGCGGGCCTGCACCCGACGCCGTTCGGCCATGCGCATGTCGTGACGACCACCACGCACAAGACGCTGCGGGGCCCGCGCGGCGGCATGATCATGACCAATGACGAGGCGCTGGCCAAGAAGTTCAACTCGGCGGTGTTCCCAGGCCTTCAGGGCGGGCCGCTGATGCACGTGATCGCCGCGAAGGCGGTCGCGTTCGGCGAAGCGCTGCAGCCTGATTTCAAGACCTACATCGCGGCCGTCGTCGAGAATGCGAAGGTGCTGGCGGCGACCCTCAAGGAGCGTGGCTCGGACGTCGTGTCGGGCGGCACCGACACGCATCTCGCGCTGATCGACCTCACGCCGCTGGGCATCACGGGCCGCGATGCGGACGAGGCGCTGGAGCGTGCAGGCATCACCTGCAACAAGAACGGCATCCCCAACGATCCGCTGCCGCCGGTCAAGACCAGCGGCATCCGCGTCGGCTCGCCCGCGGGTACGACGCGTGGGTTCGGTCCGGCGGAGTTCCGCGAGATCGGCAACATGGTCGCCGACGTGCTGGACGGCCTCGCGAAAAAGGGCGAGCATGGGGACCCGGACGTCGAGGCGGACGTTCGGACCCGCGTGCGGGCCCTGTGCGCGCGCTTCCCGATCTATCAAGGATAACGCCATGTCGAAGTTCGATGACCTCCAGAACGACGTGAAGAGCACCCCCGGCCTCGGCAAGAGCATGGCCAAGTGGAGCGCACTTGGCGCGGTCGTCGCGATCCCGGTACCGGTGGTCGGCCCGATCTTCGGCGCACTCGCGGGCGCGGGCTACGCCTATTACAAGGGCAAGAAGAAGGTCTGAATGCGCTGCCCCTTCTGCGGACATGAAGACAGCCAGGTAAAGGACAGCCGCCCCACCGAAGACGGGGCGGCGATCCGGCGTCGGCGCCAATGCGAGGGGTGCGCCGCGCGTTTCACGACGTTCGAGCGCATCCAGTTGCGCGAGCTGTTCGTGTTGAAGAGCGAGGGACGGCGGGAGCCGTTCGATCGGGAGAAGCTGCTTCGGTCGTTGTCGATCGCGACCAGGAAGCGGGCGATCGAGGCGGGGCGGATCGAGAAGCTGGTGAGCGGGATCCAGCGCCGGCTGGAGACGCTGGGCGAGAACGATGTGACGTCGAAACGGATCGGCGAGATGGTGATGGATGGGCTCAAGGGGCTCGATTCGGTCGCGTATATCCGGTTTGCGAGCGTGTACCGGGATTTCAACGAGGCGCGGGACTTCGAGGCTTTTGCCGGGAGTGTCGAGGAGGTCGGGCGGGCGGAGTGATCGTTGGCCTATCCTTCGATACGCGCTCTCGACTTTGCTCGATCGCTACTCGGGACGAACGGAAGGAGGGAAGTCCGAGCCTTTCGAGACGCCCCTGGCAGGTAGGCCACCCTTCCTGTACCTGTGGTCCATCCCCTTCCGTTCGTCCTGAGTAGGGACTGAGCTCGGCGAAGGCCCGTATCGAAGGACAGGTCGCATGAGCTTTTACGCCTACATGCTCCGCTGTTCCGATGGCAGCTATTACATCGGCCACACCGACGCGCTCGAACGCCGGATCGCCCAACACCAGCACGGTGAGCTTCCCAGATACACACACAACCGGCGCCCGGTAATACTGATTTGGTCGCAGGATTTCCCGAGCCGGATCGAGGCGTTGGAGGCCGAGCGCCAGTTGAAAGGCTGGACGCGGGCGAAGAAAGAAGCGTTGGCGGCGGGCGATTGGGACGCGGTGCGCTTACTCTCGCGCAAATCCTTCGATACGGGTCTTCGGCTTCGCTCAGCCCCTACTTAGGACGAACGGGGTGGGGTGGGTGAGCGGGTTGGCTTGGCCGAGCACGATGAATTGGCTGAGAAGAACGAATTTGGTGAGTTTGGCGAGATTGGTGGATTTGGCGACGTGAGTGACGAAAACATGATTGATACGGACTCGGCAGGCCACAGCGAAGTGCTCGCGGATGGACCGGGAATAACTAGCGCCTCTACCCCACCTCCCGTCATCGTCCTCGTCCGCCCGCAGCTCGGCGAAAACATCGGCAAAGCGGCACGCGCCATGCTCAATTTCGGCCTCACCGAGATGCGCCTCGTCTCCCCCCGAGACGGCTGGCCGAACCCCTCCGCCGGCCCCGCCGCCAGCGGTGCCGACATCGTTCTCCAGAACGCGCAGGTGTACGACAGCGTCGCCGCCGCCACCGCCGACTGCGCGCAGGTGTATGCCACCACGGTCCGCAAGCGCGGCGTGACCAAGCCGGTCGTTACCCCCGAGCAGGCCGCGACCGAGATCCACGCCGCGCCCGGCCGCTCCGCGATCCTGTTCGGGCCCGAGCGCTCGGGCCTCGAAACCGACGATGTCGCGGTCGCCCGGACGATCATCACCGTGCCGATCAATCCGGAGTTCGGGTCCTTGAACCTTGCCCAGGCGGTGATCCTGGTCGCCTACGAATGGTCGAAGGGGCTCACCGCCGAGCGCGAGCTGTCGCAGCCGTCGATCAACCCGATCATGCCGCCCGCGCCGCAGGAGGAGCTCAACGGGATGATCGGACAGCTCGACGCGATGCTGATGGGGGCGGGGTTCTTCCATCTACCCGACAAGATGCAGTCGACCCGAAGGACGTTGCGCACGTTGCTGACCAAGCCCGGCTGGTCGAGTCAGGAAGTCCGGACGATGCGCGGCGTGCTGTCGTCGCTGGCGGGGAAGAAGCCGCGGGTCTGATTCCTCCCCGCAAGGGCGGCTTTCTTCCCCCCTCCCTGGAAGGGAGGGGCCGGGGGTGGGTCGGCTGCTT
>JAJNQF010000298.1 GCA_021154945.1 Sphingomonas sp. | reverse complement strand
GGCGGGCGTTGGCGATCCCCACACGGTCGCAAGATGATTGAGGGGATACTGCTTACTCGAGCTATCCGTTGGGCCCGTCTTCCAGCATCCACGCCAGCGCACTCGCCCGGTCGTCGAACACCGCCATGTCGTCGCGCACCGACGCGATCCGCTTGACCTGCAACCGCGCGAGCTTGCCGTCGGTATACAGCGCGACCTTGCGCGACTTCAGCGGCATCGACACCGCGACGCGTTGGAGCATTGCGATCACTTCCTGTGGCTGAATCGCGGACTTCGAGAAATTGCAGAGCAGCATGTGGCGTTTGCCGGTTGCCAGCACGCGCCGTCCCTCGCGCTCCAGGTCGCGCAGGAATTCCTCGACATGCGCGATCGTCCAGAAGCCGGACGCGTCGACCTCGATGATACCCGTCGCAAGATCGGTCGTTATGGTGTGCATGCGGCCTCCGTGAAGGCCAGAAATCAACTGTCAGCGGTTAATGCGGCGTAACCAAACCGTTCCGGCTGCGAACGTCGACCAGTCTGGGGAGAACGGTCAGGCCTTCGCCATCCGATCGTCGAACAGGCCGTACATCAACGTCGAGGCATACATCGCGATCGCCCGTTCACGCGGCATCGTCGACGCCCACTTCCGCATGTCGAACGCCGCATTCTGGAGCGCCATCAACGCCTGCGCCGCGATCAGCGCATCGACCGCGCGGATCGAGCATTCGCCGATCCCGTCCATCATCATGCCCGCATAGCGCCGCGCGATGCCGTTCGAGCGATCGACCATCGCATTGCGCACGCCGACCGGCAGGCCGCTCAGCGCCGTGGTACGTAGCAGCGGCCCGCGCTCGGCGAACTGGACGTCGAGCAAGGTCGCGACGGTGCTCGACAGCTTGTGCCAGTAACTGCCGCCCTCGGCTTCGCCGCGGCTCTGTGCATCGGCGATGGTGTCGAAGCTGCGACGGTAGCAGGCGATGACGAGATCGTCCTTCGCATCGAGATGGTGGTAGAAGCTGCCCTTGGTGACGTTCAGTTCGGATGCGATCTTCTGCACAGATGCGCCGCGATAGCCGAGTTCGTTGATCAGGCGCGTCGCCGCCAGCAGGAACGCCTCGCGCCCAGGCTCCGCCTCGTCATGGCTCAGATCGAGCAGGGTGGGCGACCATTTGGCGTCCTTGCCCGCGATGCCGTGCGCGAACACGTCCATCAGCCGTTCCTCGACGCGCCCGTACTGATCGGGCTCGTAGCGCGTCAGCCAGATCGGCAACCAGAACGTGTTCTCGAGCAGCACATGCGCGCGTGCGCCGTTGAGATCGGTCTGCGCGCGCGAAGAGGCCGGCCCCCACAACAGGCGCGTGCGGCGGAACACCTCGCGCCAGCCCGCCATCAGCCGGCCGCGCATCGGCTCCTCGGTCGCGCGCAGATCGGAGAGGACCGCGAACGCCTTCTCCTCGCCGCGCTGGATGCGGGCGAGACGATCCATATTGAGCGCGAGGTAGCGCCGCACGCGCTCCTCCGGCGTCGCCTCCTCCATTGCGACGTCGAGCATCGCGATCAAGGATTCGAGCGTGTTCTCGAACGCCGCCGCCGCGAGGTCTTCCTTACGCTTGAAATAATAGGTAACGCTGGTCGTGTTGAGCCCGACGCGCCGCGCCACGTCCGCGAACGTCATGCCCTTGGCACTCTGTTCGTTGATCGCTTCTGCCGCCGCGGCGAGGATCGCGTCACGCTTCGCACGGAAGCGCTTGGTCCCCTGTTCGCTCTCGTCGCTGGCCTCTGCCGGAACCTTCATCGAAACACCCTAACAGCTTCGATTTGAAGATACAGTGCTTTTTAGGCGCTTTCAGGGCGGACTTGAAAACACGCTTTCCGGGCCCCCGCACACGCTTTACCGAATACGCGGTATGGTCTAACCCGTCTCAAAAGCGATGACGAACGGAGAGCCCGCATGGATTTTACGCTGAGCGAACGAGAGACGTATTTCCGGGATCGGGTCCGCGATTTCATCGACCAGAATATCCGCCCGCGGCAGGCCGATTACGACCACCAGGCGCATGAGGGCGAGCGCTGGAAGGTGATTCCGGTGATCGAGGAGATGAAGGAGAAGGCGAAGGCCGCCGGCCTCTGGAATTTCTTCATGCCGCCGCATTCGGGCCAGACGCACGTCGATGATTCTTTCGCGTTCGAAGGCTCCCAGCTGACCAATCTCGAATATGCGTTATGCGCGGAGGAGATGGGCAAGGTCGGCTGGGCGAGCGAGTGTTTCAACTGTTCGGCGCCCGATACCGGCAACATGGAGGTGTTTCACCGCTATGGCACGCGCGAGCAGAAGGACCGGTGGCTCGGGCCGCTGATGCGCGGCG
The DNA here is from genome assembly GCA_021154945.1 of Sphingomonas sp. Lineage (GTDB taxonomy): Bacteria > Pseudomonadota > Alphaproteobacteria > Sphingomonadales > Sphingomonadaceae > Sphingomonas. Next base: position 1,281 of record JAJNQF010000298.1, on the reverse strand, counting down.
AGATCCGTTCGGCGTTCCTGATGACCGAGCCCGCGGTGGCGTCGTCGGATGCGACCAACATCGAGACGTCGATGGTGCGCGATGGCGATCACTACGTGATCAACGGCACGAAGTGGTGGTCGAGCGGCGTCGGTGATCCGCGCTGCAAGATCGCGATCGTCATGGGCAAGACGAGCTTCGAGGGTTCGCGGCACCAGCAGCAGAGCCAGATCCTGGTGCCGATGGACACGCCCGGGGTGACGATCAAGCGGATGCTGTCGGTCTATGGTTACGACCATGCGCCGCACGGGCATGGCGAGGTGGTGCTGGAGAACGTCCGCGTGCCGGTCGAGAACGTGCTGCTCGGCGAGGGCCGCGGGTTCGAGATCGCGCAGGGGCGGCTCGGGCCAGGCCGTATCCATCACTGCATGCGCACCATCGGCGTGGCCGAGACCGCGATCGAGGCGATGGCGCGGCGACTGCTCGACCGCGTCGCGTTCGGCAAGCGGATCGCCGACTTCTCGGTCTGGGAGGAGCGGATCGCGACCGCGCGCATCGACATCGAGATGACGCGACTGCTCTGCCTCAAGGCGGCGGACATGATGGACAAGGCGGGCAACAAGTCGGCGCAGATCGAGATCTCGATGATCAAGGTCGCCGCGCCGAACATGGCGCTGCGGATCCTCGACGACGCGATCCAGGCGCATGGCGGCGGTGGCGTCTCTGGCGATTTCCGGTTGGCGCATGACTGGGCGGCGATGCGGACGCTGCGGTTCGCGGACGGCCCGGACGAGGTCCACAACCGCTCGATCGCGCGCAACGAGTTCGGGAAGTATGGCGACTTCCGGAAAGGTGGCGTGTCGAGCGGGGATGTCGGGGTGAGCCGGTAACCCCATCCGCATCCCCTTCCGTTCGTCCCGAGTAGGCATCGAGCTTGTCGAGATGGCGTATCGAGGGACCTGTAGCCGAACGCAGGTCCTTCGATACGGGTTCTCGACTTCGCTCGACCCCTACTCGGGACGAACGGCAAAATTTGTAACGGTGTTTTTACGGCAGTGTTTCCGGAGCTCAGTGCATGAAAGCCGCAGTCCTTTTCGAAGCCGACACTCCGCTCAGCATCGAGGACGTGACCGTCTCGAAGCCGACGGCCCACGAGGTGCTTATCCGCACGATGGCGGTCGGCGTGTGCCGGTCCGACCTCCATTTCGTCGACGGCGCCTATCCGCACGCCATGCCGACGATCCCCGGCCATGAGGCGTGCGGCGTCGTCGAAGCGATCGGCGACGAAGTGCGCGGCGTGAA
>JAJNQF010000283.1 GCA_021154945.1 Sphingomonas sp. | reverse complement strand
CCAGGATCGCCGCACGCGTCCTGAACTGGACCGAGCGAGGGCCACGCGCCCGCAGCAGCGCGCGATACCGCGACGGGGTCCAGCGCCGCGCCGGCATCAATCGATCGAAAAACCCAGACATGCGACATTGACCTAGATTATGCGCCCTCGTCCGTCACCCCGGCATGGCAAGCTGCAATGTACCCCGGAGCGTTTCATGCGCGCGACCGTTCCCGTCTAGGGCGCACAGGCTTCGACCGGGGAACAGGCATGAAGAAATGGTCGTGGATCCTGCGCCGGATCGTCCGGAAGATCTGGTTTCGTGCCGCGGTCATCAGCCTGTTGAGCGTCGTGCTGGCGATCCTGTCGGGCGCGATCGTGCCCTATCTCCCTTATGCGTTCGGCGCCGATCTGGGCCAGGACGCGGTCGGCACGATCCTGCAGATCATGGCGTCGAGCATGCTGGCGGTGACGACCTTTTCGCTGACGGCGATGGTCAGCGCCTATTCGTCGGCGACGCAACTGGCGACGCCGCGCGCGACGCAGTTGCTGATCAACGACCCCACCTCGCAGAACGCGTTGTCGACCTTCCTCGGCGCGTTCGTATTCTCGATCGTCGGGATCATCGGCCTCCAGACGCACGCCTATGGCAGCGAAGGCCGCATCATCCTGTTCGGCGCGACGGTCCTGATCGTCATCTGGGTGGTCGTCACGCTGTTGCGCTGGATCGCGCACATCACCGCGTTCGGCCGGATGTCCGACGTCATCGACCGGGTCGAAAATGCCGCCGCCGACGCGATGACGGACTTTGCCGCCACGCCGTATCTCGGCGGGCGTCCCGCGATCGCGGTGCCGGCCGGGGCACAGTCGATCCGTGGCGAGACGACCGGCTATGTCACGCATGTCGACGTCGCCGCGCTGGGTGCGATCGCGACGCAGCGGGGGATCGTCATCCATGTCGTCGTACTGCCGGGCGCAATGGTCCACCCGCACCGCGACCTGATGCGGATCGAAGGCACGGTCGACGACGCGCTGCGGACGCTCATGCTGCGCGCCTTCACGATCGAGCGGCATCGCTCGTTCGACCAGGACCCGCGGCTCGGGTTGATCGCGCTGTCGGAGATTGCAAGCCGGGCCTTGTCGCCCGCGACCAACGATCCCGGTACCGCGATCGAGGTGCTCAACGCGTTGCTGCGGGTGCTGCTCAACCTGCCGGTCGACCAGCCCGACGCGGTGCAGATCGACGACCTGCCGCCGGTCTATCTGACGCGCCCGACCGTCGAGGAGATGCTGACCGATGCCTTCCGCCCGATCCTGCGCGAGGGGAGCCAGGAGGCCGAAGTCACGATCCGGCTGACCGTCACGCTCGCGGCGCTTCACTCGGCGCTGCCCGCGGCCCGGCGCGACATCCGCGCACTGGCCGATCACTGCCTGGAGCGCGCGCGTCGCATGATGGACGACGCGGACGATCTCGCCGCGTTCGAGGCTGCGCATCGCGGGCATTGGTGCGATCGCGCAGACTGACCCATAGATCCTGACCCGTAGATCCTGACCGATAGTTCGGCGATCAGAATCCGGCGGCAGCCAGCTGTGACCTGAGGCTCAGCCGATCATGCTCGGAGATCGGCGGCAGCTCCCGCGCATGCTTGCCCTTGCGGAGGCGGGCACGGTCGTCGGCGGTCGGCTCGACGATGCGAACCCTGACCGCGCCCTGGCCCGCTGCGCGAACCCCCAGTTGATCGGCCGCGCCACGCGACAGGTCGATAATCCGCGCGCCGCCGGCGAACGGGCCCCGATCGTTGATCCGCACGATGATCCGCCGCCCGGTATCGAGCGCGGTGACCTCGACATAGGTCGGCAGCGGTAGCGTGGTATGCGCCGCGGTCGTCCAGTCGGGGCGGAACCGCTCGCCGCTCGCGGTACGGTTACCCGATTCCGATCCGTACCAGCTAGCGTATCCAAGCACGTCGTAGGTGGGATCGACGGCGGGCACATAGGTGGCGCCCCTCACCCGATAGGGACCGCCGAGCTTGACCGGGGCATCGCTGACCGGGCGATAGGATCCGCCTGCACAACCGGCCAAAGCGAGCAGGCCGAGGCACGCGGTGCCGGTCGCGGTTCGTAGAAGGTTCGACATGGATATCCTTGTCCGTCGGGCCGATGCGGGAATGGGCTCCGGCAAGAGCGTCATCGCCGCTGATAGAAGATATGCGAACGCACGGTCGCCACCTTGACCAGCGACGACCGCCAATAGGGGACCAGCCAGTCGGTGTGATAGTGCGTCGCCCGGCCGACCGGCGCATAGACGTAACCACCGAGCGCCCTGCGGACGGCACGGCGAGCCTGCTCCCACCCGTTGCGTTCGGGCCGGCGCGTCTGCGATCCGTCGCAGGTGAACGAGAACTGGCACCCGGTGTTCCGGTTCGATCCCTGATAGACCACGCCGCAGACCGTCTTGGGAAACCCCGGCGCGCGGACCCGGTTGAGCACGACCTGGATCACGGCGCGCTGTCCGTCGCGGTCGCTGCCGGCCTCGTACAGCGCGACCGTCGCGAGGCATTCGGTCGCCTGTTCGCGCGCCGCCGGACCGCCGCGGAAGCGGAAGCGCTTGGCGGGCGAGCGCTCTTTTACCACGATCGGGACGAGCGCATTGGAGGCGCGGGCCTGCGCCATGGTGAGCCGGCGCGGACGCCGCAAATCGGTGCTTGCGGTCGGCCAGGGCAGATCGGTGAGCGAACCGCAGATCACCGCAAACACGACCGCGGCGCCGAGCAGCAGCAGCCAGTGTTCGGAGGACGGCCGACGCGGTGATGGCCGCGAGCGAGAGCCCTGGGAGCGAGCGCCGTGGGAGCGAGAGCGCACGGCAGGAGATCGAGCGCGTCGCTGGGGCATCGCCGCATCCATAACCGGGATCCCCCGTCAGGGAAATGGTGCGGGGTGCGGGGTGAGTAGCGCGGAGCGCGACGCTCCGACCGAGCGCCGCGCCCGCTACAGACCGTAGGCGATCGCCGCGGTACCACCGAAGATGCGGTCGCGCGCTTCGGGACAGGCGTGCGTGACAAAGTCTTCGATCAGATCGTGGACCGCCTGATAGTCAGCCGCGAGGCGACAGACCGGCCAGTCGGAGCCGAAGATCAGCCGATCGGGACCGAAACAGGCGAGCAGATGATCCAGATAGGGCGCAATCCGATCCGCGGTCCAGGTCGCGTGGTCCGCCTCGGTCACCAGCCCCGACAGCTTGCAAAGCAGCGCAGGCGCGCGAGCCATGTCGGCGATCGCATCGGCCCAGGGTTGCCAGCCGCCGGTCGCGATGGCGGGCTTGGCGCCGTGATCGAGGATCAGCTGGCCTTCGCGGACAGCGTCGACGCCGACCAGATCGACGAACCGGCGGACATGCCCGGCCTCCCGCGGCTTGACGAGGATGTCGTAGCTGAACCCGCGCGCCAGCGCCGCGCGGACGCCGCGCACGAACGCGGGGGTCAGCAGGAAATCGTCCGCCGGTTCGTCCTGCACCATGTGCCGGAAGCCAACCAGCGCCGGAACCCGCCGCACTGCATCGAGCCGGTCCTCGACATCGTCCGCGGTGAGATCGGTCCAGCCGACCACGCCCAGGATACGCGGCGTATCCGCGGCGAGCCGAAGCAACACGTCGGTCTCAGCCTCGGTCTGCTCGGCCTGCACCGCGATGCAGCCGTCGAACCCGGCCCGATCGAGCAACGGCATCAGATCGGCCGGCGCATGATTGCGCGCCAGCACGCTGCCGGGCTCGATCCACGGATGCGCGACCGGTGAATAGGTCCAGAAATGCTGGTGCGCGTCGATCCGCATCACCGGCGGCCGATCGGAAAGAACGATTGCGTCATACACGCGCCGTGTATTGCGACCGTGCGCTTGTCGCAATCGGGGCCGCAATCAGAGCGGCGATCGGGGTCGCAATCGCGCGACGTCTCAGGCCGCGGTGACAGCCGGCATGAAGATATAGCCG
>JAJNQF010000278.1 GCA_021154945.1 Sphingomonas sp. | reverse complement strand
GCCGCGAGATGTGGCTGCTCGCACCGATCGCAGCCGTCGTGCTGTGGATGGGCGTGTATCCCGAGAGCTTCCTGGCACCCATGCGCAAGGACGTGGCCGTGCTACTCGACCGTGTCGACCGCGCCAAGCCTGCCAGTAATTCCAACCCAACCGCGGGGAAGCCCGCCGCAACCGTCCATAGTGCCGCGCACGGGGAGGCACACTGATGGATTACGCCGCTAACATCGCAATGACGCTGCCCGAGCTGGTGCTGGCGTTGGGTGCGATCGCCCTGATGCTCGTTTCCGCCTGGGGCGGGGACAAGTCCACGCGCGCGGTTTCGATCGCTGCTGTGTTCGTTCTGGTCGGGGCAGGCATCGCATTGGTCGGCCCGGCCTCGTCGGGCGGCTATGCGTTCGACGGCCTGTACCGTGCAGACGCGTTCGGCGCGTTTGCCAAGGTGCTGATCTATATCGCTTCGGCGGTCGCGATCGTCATGGCGCCGAGCTTCTTCGCACGCACCCACGGCGACGATCTGCGTCCGGAATATCCGGTGCTGATCCTGCTGTCGGCCTGCGGCATGGGGATCATGGTGTCGGCCACAGACATGCTGACGCTGTATGTCGGCCTCGAACTCCAGAGCCTTGCGGCCTATGTCCTCGCCAGCTTCATGCGGCGTGACGGGCGTTCGGCGGAAGCCGGCCTGAAGTATTTCGTACTTGGCGCGCTCGCCAGCGGCATCCTGCTGTACGGCATCTCGCTGGTCTATGGGTTCAGCGGTACGACGTTGTTCTCGGGCATCTCGGACGCCTATGCGGGCACCAAGTCGCTCGGCCTGCTTTTCGGTCTCGTGTTCGTGTTCGCCGGCCTTGCGTTCAAGATCAGCGCCGTGCCGTTCCACATGTGGACGCCCGACGTGTACGAGGGCGCACCGACCCCGGTCACCGCGTTCTTCGCATCGGCCCCCAAGGTCGCGGCGCTCGCGCTCAGCGTCCGCGTGGCGGTCGATGCGATGGGCCCGGCGACCGACCAGTGGCGCCAGATCGTGATCTTTGCGGCGCTCGCGTCGATCATCCTCGGTGCGGTCGCGGCGATTGGCCAGACCAACATCAAGCGCCTGCTCGCCTATTCGTCGATCAACAATGTCGGCTTCGCGCTGATCGGTCTTGCGGCTGGAACGCCCGAAGGCGTGTCGGGCGTGCTGATGTACCTGACGATCTATGTCGCGATGACGCTGGGCTCGTTCCTGGTCGTCTTGCAGATGCGCGGTGACGACGGCCAGCCGGTCGAGACGATCGACAGCCTCGCCGGTATGTCGCGGACGCGGCCTGGACTGGCGGCGGCGCTCGCGATCTTCATGTTCAGCCTTGCCGGCATCCCGCCGCTGTTCGGCTTCTACGCGAAGTTCGCGGTGTTCAGCGCGGCGGTCGACGCCGGGCTGTTCCCGCTCGCCGTGGTCGGCATCGCCGCCTCGGTGATCGGTGCGTATTACTATCTGCGCGTGGTCAAGACGATGTACTTCGACGATCCGGCACCGGCGTTCGCGCCGATGGAGAGCAAGGTCGAGGGTGGTCTTATCGCTGTCGCCGCCGTGTTCGTGTCGCCAGCCGGCTACCTCCTCATCCCCGTGCTCGGCGCGTGGACGATGGCGGCCGCACGGGCGTTGTTCTGAGCATCATCCGTACCGTCGCGGAGACAGGATCGACCAACGCCGACCTGCTGGAGCTTGCACGCGGCGGTGCCGAGGACGGTCTCTGGTTGCGCGCGATCCGCCAGACGGCGGGGCGCGGGCGGCTCGGTCGGGATTGGTCCTCGCCCGAGGGTAACCTCTACGCCAGCACCCTGGTCCGGTTGCGACCGACCGATCCGCCGGCGGCCAGCCTCGCGCTGGTCGCTGCGGTCGCCTTGCAGGAAACCGTTTCGACCTTCCTCGTCGCCGGGATCTGCCAGGGTACGACGGACGAGAGCGAGACGCTGGTCCTGAAATGGCCCAACGACCTGTTGCTCGCGGACGCCAAGCTGTCGGGCATTCTGCTCGAACGCGCGGACGACGCGGTGATCGTCGGCTACGGCGTCAACATCGCGCATCATCCCGACCTGCCCGATCGCGCTACGACCGATCTCGCATCGCACGGCGTGGTGGTCGATCCGGCGATGTTCCTCGATATTCTCGCCGACAGTTTCGCGCGCTGGATCGGCCGCTGGCGGACAGAGGGCATCGCCCCCGTCCGCGAACGCTGGGTCGACTGTGCGCATCCCGCCGGTACCGCGCTGACCGCACGACTCCCCGATGGCAGCGGGATCGACGGCCTGTTCGTCGGGCTCGACACCGACGGCGCGCTGATCCTCCGCTTGGCGTCTGGCGAGCGGCGTGTCATTCACGCTGCCGACGTCTTCCTGCTTTGAGGCCCCGCTGATGCTGCTCGCGATCGATGCCGGCAATACCAATGTCGTGTTCGCGCTCGTCGAGAGCGGGGAGATCGTCGCGCGCTGGCGGATCGCGACCGATCCGCGGCGGACGGCGGACGAATATGCGGTGTGGCTGAGCCAGCTGATGCAGCTCGGCGGGCATGATCGTACCGCGGTCCAGGGCGTGATCGTCGCCACCGTCGTGCCGCGCGCGCTGCATAATCTCCAGGTGCTCGCGTCGAAATACTTCCACACCGAGGCGCTGATCGCTGGCCACGCCCCGGTCGAATGGGGCATCGCGATCGACGTCGACGAGCCGGCCTCGCTGGGCGCCGACCGTGCGGTCAACACGATCGCCGCGCACGCGCTGCATCCCGGCGACCTGATCGTCATCGATTTCGGCACCGCGACCACGTTCGACGTCGTCGACTATAGCGGCGCGTACAAGGGCGGGATCATCGCGCCGGGGATCAACCTGTCGCTCGACGCGCTCGTGACCGCGGCCGCGAAACTCCCGCGGATCGCGATCGAGGCGCCGACCGATACCAGCGTGATCGGGCTCAACACCGTCTCGCAGATGCACATCGGCATCTATTGGGGCTATGTCGCGATGATCGAGGGGCTGGTCGCGCGGATGAAGCGCGAGATCGGCCGCCCCGTGAAGGTCGTCGCCACCGGCGGGCTTGCCACATTATTCGAGAAACAGACCGACGTGTTCGACGTCATCGAAGCCGACCTGACGATCCAGGGGCTGGCGATGATGTGGGATCGTCACCATATCTAGGGCCATTGGGCTCGCGCCGACCGGCCTGCGGGCCATATTCCTGTATAATCCTGAAAGTAATCAATGACTCCGAAGAACGAACTCCTTTTCTGTGGCCTTGGCGGCTCCGGCGAAATCGGCATGAACGTCAACCTGTACGGCTGCCAGGGCAAGTGGGTGATGGTCGATCTCGGCATCACCTTCGCCGACCCGCAATACCCCGGCGTCGACGTGATCCTGCCCGACCTGTCCTTCATCGAGGACCGAATCGACGACCTGCTCGGCATCGTCATCACGCACGGCCATGAAGATCACATCGGCTCGCTGCCGTACCTTGCCGAGGACCTCGGCGTGCCGATCTACGCGACGCCGTTCACGATGGGCCTGATCCGCGGCAAGCTCGAGGAAGAGGGCATCGCCAACCGCGTGAAGCTGAAGATGATCCCGATGGGCGGCAATTTCCAGCTCGGGCCGTTCGGCTTCACCTTCGTCGAGATGTCGCATTCGATCCCGGAAGCCAACGCGCTGCTGATCGACACGCCTTACGGTCGCGTGTTCCACACCGGCGACTGGAAGCTCGATGCGAACCCGGTGATCGGCAACCCGACCAAGCCCGAGGGCTTCATGGCGATCGGCGACAAGGGCGTCGACGTGCTCGTCTGCGATTCGACCAACATCTTCAACACGACCGCGTCGGGCAGCGAGAGCACGGTCCGCAAGGGTCTGTTCGAGGAGGTCAGCAAGGCCAAGGGCCGCGTGATGATCACCAGCTTCGCGTCGAACGCGGCGCGGCTGCACACGTTCGGCGAAGTCGCGAAGGAAACCGGGCGCAAGCTGTGCGTGACCGGGCGTTCGCTCGACCGGATCATCAAGGTGGCGCGCGCGACGGGCTATCTGAAGGATTTCCCCGACACGATCAGCCCCGACGAGGCGATGCGCCTACCCAAGAACAAGGTCCTGATCATCGCCACCGGCGGTCAGGGCGAGGAGCGCGCGGCACTCGCCCGTGTCGCCAATGGCCAGCACACGATCACGCTCGAGGCCGACGACACGGTGATCTTCTCGTCGAAGCAGATCCCGGGCAACGAGGTCCAGATCGGTCGCATCCAGAACACGCTGGCGGCCAAGGGCATCCGCATGATCACCGAGCGTCAGGCGCACGTCCATGTTTCGGGTCATCCGGGTCAGCCGGAACTGGCGCAGATGTACGACTGGCTGCGGCCCGACGTTCTGGTGCCGACGCACGGCGAGATGCGCCACATGATGGAGCATGCGCGCTTCGGCCTCGAACAGGGCATTCCGCGCGCGATCGTGCAAAGCAACGGCGACATCATCCGTCTGGCCCCCAAGGGCCCGGCGAAGATCGGTAACGCGACGGTCGGCCGCCTGGTGCTCGACGGCGATGTGATCCTGCCGGCGGACGGCGCGACGCTGAGCGAGCGGCGCAAGCTCGCGATCAACGGCCAGATTTCGGTCGGTGTCGCACTCGGCAAGGACGGCCGGATGGTCGGCCAGCCCCAGGTCCGCGTGCAAGGCGTGCCGGTCGAGGAAGACCGTGCGGCGTTCATCGCCGACGCGGTCCAGGCGGCGGCCGACACGGTGCGCGGCGGCAAGCGCGAGAGCGAGAAAATGCGCGAGCAGATTCGTCTCGCGGTGCGTAAGGTCGCCAAGCGCTGGACCGGCAAGCAGCCGATCGTCGACGTCCTGCTGATCGAGGGCTGATCGGGTGCGCTGGACCTCGGCACTCGCGATCTACGTCCTGTTCTGGGCGTTCTCGGTGTTCCTGGTCCTGCCGTTCGGCGTGAAGACGACGCGCGAGGTCGGGGGCGAGCACGTCCCCGGCCAGGCCGAGAGCGCGCCGCATGAGTTTCGCTCGGGGCGGACGGCGTGGCGGGTGACGGTCGTCGCGACGGTGCTGTTCGTGTTGTTCCAGCTGAACTATCATTATGGCTGGATCTCGCCGCAGAGCGTCGACCTGTTCGACCGCGGCAACATGGTCACGCGCTGAGAGAACCCTCACGATCCTCCCCCGCCAGGGGGAGGTGGCTGGCCCTTGCCAGACGGAGGGGGAGGAAAGGGTAACCGAGGTTCCGTGTCCTCCCCCTCCGTCACC
>JAJNQF010000282.1 GCA_021154945.1 Sphingomonas sp. | reverse complement strand
TCATGCCCGGTAACACCAAACTAACAGTTGCAAGCTCGTGATAACCGCCGCGGCCCTGTTCTCCCGCGAGGGCGCGAGCCCAGTCTGGATCCCCGCCTTCGCGGGGAAACAAACGTATGATAACCGCCATAACATTCGGGGCCGTCTGCCGCGGACAACGGTAGTTGCGCGCAGTCTGGAATGAGCGCAGCATTTGCAGCATGCACAGGTGGCTAGCCCCTCTATTGCTAGTCGTTTCCGCCCAGGCCAGCGCCCAGGACGCCGTCCCGCCGCAACAATATGCTGCACCCTCTCCAAGTGCAGCATCCGCAGCAGAGCCCGACCCTGCCACGCTCCTGTTCGCCGAGGACGAAACCCGCATGACCGTCCCGGTAACGATCGCCGGCGCCGGCCCCTTCCCCTTCGTCGTCGACACCGGCGCGCAGCGTACCGTCATCTCGCGCGAACTTGCCGCCACGCTCGGGCTCGCTCCCGGCCGGACCGTGCGCGTCACCGGCATGACTGGGTCGGACAGCATCGGCACCGTCGTCATTCCCTCGCTGAAGGTCAGCGTGATCGGTAGCGCGCCGATCGAGGCGCCCGCGATCAGCGCGATCAACCTCGGCGCGCGCGGACTGCTCGGGATCGACACGTTGCAGGATCACGCGGTGACGATCGACTTCGACGCCAAGACGATGACCGTCATCCCCTCACGCAGACGACAGCACCGCGAACGCACAGGCCCCGACGAGATCGTGATCAGAGCGCGGAGCCTGTTCGGGCAGCTCGTCGTCACCGACGCCTATTGCAACGGCATCCGCATCCGCGTGATCCTCGACACCGGCACATCGGTCAGCATGGCCAATGGCGCGCTCCGCCGACGGGTCACGCGCAAGCTCGGCAGCGCGGCGCGCTCGCAACCGGTATCGCTGACCGGAGTCACCGGCGAAACCGTGGTCGCCGACTACACCACGATCGACCGGGTCTCGATCGGCAACCTGACGCTCGGCGACCTGCCCGTTGCATTCACCGCGGTAGACGCGCCACCGTTCCGCCAGTTCGGCTTGTCTGAACGTCCTGCGATGCTGCTCGGGATGGACGTGCTGCAACTGTTCCGCCGCGTCGACATCGACTTCGCCAACCGCGAGGTGCGGCTCGCCTTGCCCCGCGGAACACGGCGGCGTTGAGAGCGGCGCTGATAGCCGCGGCGTCGAGGTTGCGTCGGCGCGCGTTGGCTGCAACTCTCCCGATCGAAACGAAAAAGGGGACGACGATGCGCGCGACTGGTTGGCTACTTACGGCGGCGGTTCTTGCCGCGCCCGTCTCGGCACAGGCGCAGTCGCGACCCGACCAGAAGGCGTTCCTCGGCCTCTACAAGGAACTGGTCGAGACCAACACGACGCTGTCCGCGGGCAGTTGCACGCAGGCGGCGGCGCAGATCGGCGCGCGGCTGAAGACGGCGGGCTATGCGGACGCGGACATCACCTATTTCTCGGTGCCGGAGCATCCCAAGGACGGCGGGCTGGTCGCGGTGCTGAAGGGGTCGGACGCGGCGCTCAAGCCGATGCTGCTGCTTGCGCATCTCGACGTCGTCGAGGCCAAGCGTGAGGATTGGGTGCGCGATCCGTTCAAGCTGATCGAGGAAGGCGGCTATTATTACGCGCGCGGCACCGTCGACGACAAGGCGCAGGCGGCGATCTGGTCCGATGCGATGATCCGCTTCAAGACCGGCGGGTACACGCCGAAGCGGACGATCAAGCTCGCGCTGACCTGCGGCGAGGAGACGACCTTTGCGTGGAACGGCGCGCAGTATCTGGCGAAGTCGAAGCCGGATCTGATCGCGGCGGAGTTCGCGCTGAACGAGGGTGGCGGCGGGCGGCTCGACGACAATGGCAAGCGTCAGTTGCTGGCGATCCAGGTCGGCGAGAAGGCGGCGCAGAACTACACGTTTCTCGCCACCAATCCCGGCGGGCACAGCTCGCAGCCCACGCCGGAGAACGCGATCTACGAGCTCGCCGACGCGGTGAAGGCGGTGCAGGGGTATGAGTTTCCGGTGAAGTTCACCGACACGACCAAGGCGTTCTTCGCGGCGAGCGCGAAGGCGATGCCGGGCGAGATGGGCAGCGCGATCACGCGGTTGCTCGCCAATCCCGAGGACAAGGCGGCGGATGCGATCGTCAGCCGTGACAAGGCGATGCACTCGACCTTGCGGACGACGTGCGTGGCGACGTTGCTGAACGCGGGTCATGCCGAGAACGCGTTGCCGCAGCGCGCGACGGCGAACATCAACTGCCGGATCTTTCCGGGCGAGACGGTAGAGGGCACGCTCGCCAAGCTGAAGGAACTGGCGGGGGCGAAGGTGACGGTGACGGCGAACCAGCCGGTGCGGCCCACCGCGATCCCGCCGACGTTCGATCCGAAGATCATGGGGCCGGTGACCAAGGTGGCCGCCAAGCACTTCCCCGGCATCCCAATCCTGCCGATGATGTCGACCGGTGCGACGGACGGCATCTTCTTCGAGGCGATCGGGATCCCGGTCTACGGCGTACCCGGCGTGTTCATCGACAAGGACATGGGGGGGATTCACGGCCTCAACGAGCGGATCCGGGTGGCGTCGTTGTACGACGGCCGCGATTATCTGTTCGACCTCGTGAAGGCATTCGCGGGGTGATGGTTCGTGTCCCTCTCCCCTCCGGGGAGAGGGAAGGAGGAGCCGCAGGCGACGGAAGGGAGAGGGGCGTGAGGCTCGGGACGGCGCATCCCCACGCCCCTCTCCCTTCCCACGGCAAGCGCCGCGGGCCCCTTCCCTCTCCCCCGAGGGGGCGAGGGGGTTTAGACGGTGACCTGTTCGCCTAGCTCCAACACCTTGCCCGGCGGGATCTTCAGAAAGTCCGTCGGGTCGCTTGCGTTGCGTTGGAGGAACATGAAGATCCGGTCCTGCCAAGGCGGCATCCCCTTCTCCGCATCCGGCTTCAACGTATTCCGCCCGATAAAGAACGACGTCCGCATAGGGTCCAGCCCAAGCTGCTCGGTCTTGTTCCCAACGCCCAGATCGCGCGGCACATCGGGCGACTCCATGAACCCGTAAGTCAGCACGACGATCGAGAAATTCTCGTCCACCCGCTCTACCTTAGCGCGCGCCGATTCCTCCACGAACGGCCGGTCCGCAGTGCGGATGCTACAGATCAGGTTGCGCTCGTGGAGCACCTTGTTGTGCTTGAGATTGTGCAGCAGCGCGCCGGGCGTCGCGTGGGGGTTGGCGGTGAGGAACACCGCAGTGCCCGACACACGCTCCGGCGGGCGCTTTTCCAGCGCGGCGGCGAGATCGCTGAGAGGGATGCTCTGGCGCTTCTCGAACGCGCTGACGATCTTCTTGCCGCGCACCCAGGTGAAGATGATCAGCCCGATCGACGCGGCGATGACCAGTGGCACCCAGCCGCCCTCGATCACGCGCAGGATATTCGCGCCGAAGAAGATCAGGTCGAGCGTCAGGAACGGCAGGATCGCCGCGAGCGCGAGCGGGCGCGACCAGTTCCAGCGATGGCGGACGACGATATAGGCGAGCAAGGTCGTGACGACCATCGTGCCGGTCACCGCGATGCCGTACGCCGCCGCCATCGCCGACGACGTCTTGAACTGGATCACCAGCACCAGCACGCCGATCAGCAACAGCCAGTTGATCGCCGGCAGGTAGATCTGGCCCGCGAACACCGCCGAGGTCTGGCGGATGCGCAGCCGCGGGAGCAGGCCGAGCTGGATCGCCTGTTGCGTCAGCGAGAACGCGCCGGTGATCACCGCCTGGCTGGCGATCACCGTCGCAAAACCGGCGAGAATGATCAGCGCCGGGCGCAACGATTCGGGCGCCATCAGGAAGAACCAGTCCTGGTTGACGAACGGAATGCCGCGCGCCGCCGCGTCCTCAAGGCTGGCGAGCGCGAACGCGCCCTGCCCCAGATAGTTGAGCGCGAGCGCCGGGAAGACGAGGAAGAACCAGCCGATCCGGATCGGCAGCTTGCCGAAATGGCCCATGTCGGCGGTCAGTGCCTCCGCCCCGGTGACGGTCAGGAACACCGCGCCGAGCACGAACAGACCGGTGACGCCGTGCGTCGCGAGGAACGAGACGCCATAGGTCGGCAGGAACACGCGGACGATCGAGGGTTCGTCGGCGATATGCCAGATGCCGAGCGCACCGATCGCCACGAACCAGACGATGCAGACCGGGCCGAACAGCTTCGACACCTGCGCCGTCCCGCGCGCCTGGATCATGAACAGAGCGATCAGGATGCCGATCGTCAGCATGCGGACGACGCCTTCGTTGAAAATGTGCGCCGCGCTCGGGATCGTCCGCAGCCCCTCCATCGCCGACAGCACCGACAACGCAGGCGTGATGATCGCATCGCCGTAGAACAGCGACGCGCCTGCCGCGCCGAGCACGATCGCCACCTTCGACCGCATGCCGAGCGCGCGACGGGCGAGCGCGGCCAGCGCCAGGACGCCGCCCTCGCCCTGGTTGTCGGCGCGCATCAGGAAGATGACGTATTTGACGGTGACGACGAGGAACAGCGACCAGAGCGCGAGGCTGAGTACGCCGAGGATCTCGCTCGGATCGATGCCGCCCGCGGACGACTGGCCGAGCGCCTCGCGGAATGCGTAGAGCGGACTGGTACCGATATCGCCGAACACCACGCCGATCGCGCCGACGGTCAGCGCGGCCAGCGCCGGATGCGGATGCAGATGCGCCGCCGACATATCGGCGGGCGCACAGACCTGCGCCGCCACGCCGCCGGCGGGCGGTTGATGGACTGCGGCAGTTTGCGGTGTTCCGGCTTCGGACGACATGGCGCGAAAAGCGCTCCTCATGAAGGGACGGCGCGCTTTACGCCGATTGCGGACATGCGCAAGTCCTGCCCGTCGTGGCGGATGCCGGCTTGATTCGCCGCGGCGGGGGCTGCATGGCGAGCGGATGGTTCCCTTTTCGTTCGGCGGACATGCGCTTCTGGCGTTGCCACAAGGCGCCCTGTTCTGGCCGGAGCGGCACGCGCTGCTGGTCGCCGACCTGCATTTCGAGAAGGCGAGCTGGTTCGCGGGTCGGGGGCAGATGTTGCCGCCTTATGATTCGATCGCGACCTTGGCCGATCTCACTGCGCTGGTCACGGCGACGGGTGCGCGCGAAGTCTGGTGCCTGGGCGATAGCTTCCATGACAGCGACGGGTGTGCTCGGTTGCCGCAGCGGGCGCAGGACATGCTGCGGGCGATGACCGATACCACGCGCTGGACGTGGATCACGGGCAATCACGATCCGGCGATCCTCGATCGGTGTGGCGGAGATGTCGTGGACGAGGTGGTCGTCGACGGGCTGGTGCTGCGGCATGAGGCGGACCGGGCGGAGACGCGGTCGGAACTGTCTGGGCATTTCCACCCGAAGCTGCGGCTGCGCGTGCGGGGGAAGTCGGTCGCGCGGCGATGTTTCGTGACGACGGCGACTAAGGTGATTTTGCCGGCGTTCGGATCGCTGACGGGGGGGCTGGATGTGGACCATCCGGAGATCGTTCGGGCGGTGGGGATTGGTGCGGAGGCGATGGTGCCGGTGGCGGATCGGATGCTGCGGTTTCCGGTTGCTGCTTAAAGCTTGGCGCTGGTCAGGTAGATAAGTCACCACCCCGGCGAAGGCCGGGGCCCAATTGGAAAGGTGGAAGTAACGGCGGACA
>JAJNQF010000249.1 GCA_021154945.1 Sphingomonas sp. | reverse complement strand
AGCAGCACGATGATCGCGGCGGAGGTCTTTTCGACGAAGCCGCGGCTGACCTGATCGGACCAGAGGAATATCTGGACGGGCAGCACGGTCGCGGGATCCTTGAGACCGGACGGCGGCGCGGCGATGAACGCGCGCATGCCGATCATCAACAGCGGCGCGGTTTCGCCCAGCGCGCGCGCCATGCCGATGATCGTGCCGGTGAGGATACCGGGCAGCGCGAGCGGCAGGACGTGGTGGAACACGACCTGGACGGGCGACGCGCCGATGCCGAGTGCCGCGTCGCGGATCGACGGCGGCACGCTCTTGATCGCGTTGCGGCCGGCGATGACGATGACCGGCATCGTCATCAGCGCGAGCGTGAGGCCACCGACGATCGGTGCCGAGCGCGGCATGCCGAACGTGCCGAGGAAGACCGCCAAGCCAAGCAACCCGAAGATGATCGAGGGGACTGCCGCGAGGTTGTTGATCGACACTTCGATCAGGTCGGTCCAGCGGTTCTTCGGCGCATATTCCTCGAGATACAGTGCCGACAGCACGCCGATCGGGAAGGCGAGCAGCAGCGTGACGACCATCGTCAGCAGTGATCCCTTGAACGCGCCCCAGATGCCGACGCGGGTGGCATCGGTGGAGTCCGCCGAGGTCAGGAAGCCGGCGTTGAACCCCCGGCTCAGCGCGCCGCTCGCCTTCAACCGGGCGACGATGGCCTCCGCATCGGGTGTGCCGTTGCCCTTGGCGGCGACGTCGATCGGGCTGGAGACGGGGACTTCGAACACCGCCTTGCGCTGAAGCAGCGACGGATCGGCCTTGATCGCATCGCGCACCACCGCCCACGCGCCGTCGGACAGCAGATTTGCACCATCCTTGCCGTATCTGGTGCTTGCCGCGGCCAGCACGGTGCCTTCGAGGCCCGCACCTGCGAGCGCGAGATCGGCGCCGCGACCGACCAGGCGGGCGGGCTCGATCGGCAGTTTCGCGGCGGCGAGATCGACCGGGAGCGACACGCGCGTCTCGACGAAGCCGCTCGCGCCCTGCATCACCATCGTGATTAGCAGATAGGCGAGGAACGCGGCGGACAGCCACACCGCGGCGAGCCCGGCGAAGCGGAAGCGGCGCTCGGACGCGTAACGGCGGCGGATCCGCGACTGCATCGCCTCCGTCGCCCAGTCGGTCGGCACGCGGCGCACGGGCTCGGTGTTCGTCGTGGGGATCTGGGGCACGAGCGTGTCACTCATAGGCTTCGCGGTACCGTTTCACGACGCGCAGCGCGACGATGTTGAGGAGGAGCGTGACCACGAACAGCGTCAGGCCCAGCGCGAACGCGGCGAGCGTCTTGGGGCTGTCAAACTCCGCTTCGCCGGTCAGCAGATCGACGATCTGCTTGGTGACGGTGGTGGTGCTGGCGAACGGATTGAGCGTCAGCGTCGCGACGCCGGAGGCGGCCATGACGACGATCATGGTCTCGCCGATCGCGCGGCTGACCGCGAGCAGCACGCCGCCGACGACGCCGGGGAGGGCGGCCGGGAGCAGCACGCGGCGGATCGTCTCGGAGGATGTCGCTCCCATCGCGAGGCTGCCGTCGCGCATCGAAGAGGGAACGGCAGCGATCGAATCGTCCGCCATCGACGACACGAACGGGATGATCATGATGCCCATCACCAGGCCCGCGGCGAGCGCGCTCTCGGACGACGCCCAGCTGATCCCGATCGACACCGCGAAATCGCGCACCGCGGGGGCGACGGTCAGCGCCGCGAAATAGCCGTAGACGACGGTCGGGACGCCCGCGAGCATCTCGAGGATCGGCTTCATCCATTTGCGCGTGTTCGGCGCGGCGTATTGCGTGAGGTAGATCGCGCTCATCAGCCCGAACGGAATCGCGACGATCATCGCGATCACGGCGCCGATGAAGAACGTGCCCCAGAACAACGGCACCGCGCCGAGCGACGCGCCGGGATCGCGGCCGTCGATGACCTGCGGGCTCCAATGCGTCCCGAACAGGAAATCGGTGATCGGCACGACCGAGAAGAACCGTGCGGACTCGTACAGCAGCGACGCGACGATGCCGACCGTGGTCAGGATCGCGATCAGCGACGCGCCGAGCAGCATCAGCATCACGACCCGCTCGACCTGAGTCCGCGCGCCGAACCCGGGCTTCACGCGGGTGAACGCGAACGCGCCGCCGGCGAAGGCGAGCAACAAAGCGAGTGCGGTCGCGATCCAGTCGTAGCGGGTCTGCGCGGCGGCGTAGGAGGGGGCCAGCGTCCGGGAGAGCCCGTGGAATGCGCCGAAGCTGCGTCCCTCGGCGAGACTGCGCGCTTCGGACAGGATCGATGCGCGGTCGAAGCCGGGCGGTGGGAGTTGCATCGCGGCGGGCGTCGCGAGCACGGTGTCGGTGACGAGCGCGGGTGAGGTCATCGACCAGATGACGAGGAAGATCAGCGGGGGAACGGCGGTCCACAGCGCAACGAACCAGCCGTGGTGCGACGGGAGCGAACTGAACCGCACGGTGCTGCCGGCGCGGAAGCGCGTGGCGCGGACGCGGGCGGTGAGCCAGCCGATCAGGCCTAGGCCGAGGACGAGGAAGAGAAGGGCAATGGCGGACATTATAGTTCTCGCCCGTGGCGTTTGGTCGCGCGCGCGCGCGTTATCCCACCAGCTACCACCCCGGCGGAGGCCGGGGCCCAGTTGGAAAGGTCGAGGTAACGGGGCGCAGCATCAACCAACGCGACGGTGCCCAACTGGGCCCCGGCCTTCGCCGGGGTGGTGGTCCTATTGGGTGATATCGACGCCAAAATTCCGTTCCCCCGCGGACGCGGGGGCCCAGCTAAGTTCCGGTATCGAGCTTGGCTCCTGGGCCCCCACGTTCGCGGGGGAACTAGGACGGGAGCGCGGTTGGGTGAGAAGTTCATCACGACAACACCGCCGGATCGAGCACCGTCTCATTCGCAATAATCGCCGCCGACCGTGCCTGAATTTCCGCCGGCGCCGCGATCAACCCCCGCTTCACCAACGGCCCCGTCGCCCCCCAGTTGGCCGCATACAGCTTCAGCAAATTCCGCAGCCCCGGAATCGCCGTCAGATGCGCCTTCTTCACATAGATATATAGCGGCCGGGATCCCGGATATCGGTTGTCCGCGATCGACGCGTAGGTCGGCGCGACACCCGAGATCGAGACCCCGTTCACGTCGTCCTTGTTCTCTTCGAGATAGCTGTAGCCGAACACGCCGATCGCATTGGGGTTCGACTGCAACTTCTGGACGATCAGATTGTCGTTCTCGCCCGCATCGACATACACGCCGTCCTCGCGCACCCGCGTGCAGAGCGCCTTGTGCGCATCCGGATCGGACTTGGCGAGCGGCTTGGCGGTCGGGTCGCTGTCCTCGCACCCCTTGGTCAGGATCAGCTCGGCCAGCGCATCGCGCGTACCGCTCGTTGCCGGCGGGCCGTAAACCTGGATCGGCACCGCGGGCAGCGCGGGATTGACGTCGCGCCAGACCCGCGCGGTGTTCGTCTTGCCGCCCGGATTGGCGGCGAGCGCCTTGTAGAGATCGGTCGGCGTCAGCTGCATCTTGGGGCCGTTCTTCGCCTCGGCAAAGGCGATGCCGTCGATTCCGACCTGGATTTCCATCACGTCGCGCACGCCGTTCTCGGCACAGCTCTTATATTCGCTCGCCTTCATCCGCCGCGACGCGTCCTCGATATCGGGGTGCGCCGCCCCGACGCCTGCGCAGAACAGCTTCATGCCCGCGCCCGTGCCGGTCGATTCGATCACCGGCGCCTTCGCATCGGGATCGTTCGCCACAAGCTGCTCGGCGATCATCGTCGTGAACGGATAGACCGTCGACGATCCGACCGCGGTGATCTGATCGCGCGAGCCCGCGCCGCCGCCGTTCGCCTGGTCGACGCACGCGGCCAGAGCGCCCGTCGCCGCTCCCAACACTCCAAGAAGAACGAACCGCTGCACCAGAATTCCCGTCATGCACCGGCCTTAGCGGTACTTAAGACGATCCTGTGTGACAGTTGGGTTACCCTTTTATGACAGCGCTTTTCGAGACCTTGGTTCCCGGCGGCAGAATCACCGAGACGGTCGTCCCGACGCCGACCTGGCTGGCGATATCGAGCCGGCCGCGGTGGCGCTCGACGATATGCTTGACGATGGCGAGCCCCAGACCCGTTCCGCCCAGCGAGCGGCTACGCCCGGCATCGGCCCGATAGAAGCGCTCGGTCAGCCGCGGAATATGCACCGCGGCGATCCCGTCGCCTTCGTCGCGGATCGAGAGCCGGATCATGCCGGCGTCGTCGCGCTTCAATTCGATCGTCACCGGCGTGCCCGCGCGGCCATATTTCATCGCGTTGCCGATCAGATTGTGGAGCATCTGCGACAGCTGGACGCGGTCGCCCGAGACCGAGGCGAGATCCGGATCGATCGTCGCGACCAGATCGCGGCCGCGATCGCCCGCCGCCTCCGCCAGCTCCTCCCGCGTGTCCTCGACGAGTTGCGCGAGATCGACCGCCTGGTCGGGCAGGCGGAACTTCTCCGCCTCGATCCGCGACAACGAGATCAGGTCCTCGACCAGTCGCTGCATCCGCCGCGCCTCGTCGTCCATCACCTTGAGGAAGCGCGCGCGAACCTCGGCATCCTCGCCCGCCTCGTCGCGCAGCGTCTCGATGAAGCCGAGGATCGACGCGAGCGGCGTGCGCAGTTCGTGGCTGGCGTTGGCGACGAAATCGATCCGCATCCGCTCGGCCGCGTAATTGCCGGTCTGGTCGATCAGGTGGACGATTCGCTGGCCGTCCGACGCTTCGCCCAGCCGCATCTCCCAGCGCTGGTCGCGGGTGCCGAGCCCGACCAGCTCGATCGGCCGCTCGCCATCGATCGGGCCCGGCGTGCCGAGCCGCTCGGCAGCGGCGGGATGGCGGATCGCGACCCGCGCATCCTCGCCAAGGATATGCGCGCCGAGCAACGTCCGCGCCGCCGTGTTCGCCAGAGTCACCCGGCCGTCCTGCACCAGCAGCACCGGCGCGACGATCGCATCGAGGACGTCGTCGAGCACGGAGGATGTCGCCGTGCTCGTATCGGTGGGGGCAGGGGCCTCGTCGCCGGTGCCTGCCGCGACCAGCGCCGCCGCGATCCCGCCGACCAGCGCCACGATCGCCCCCTGCACGTCGCGCGTGATAACGAACACCGCCACCGCCGCGACGATGACGACGACGATCGCCCAGAACGTACGCAGGCCAAATCCCGACAACATGGCATTTCCTCAGGATGGGGGCAGGGCTCGCCCGCAGACGGCGTTCCTTAAGACGGATCGGTGGACGGGGTAATCATCATTCGTCTCGATCGCGATGCCCGGTCGCCTGCTGCCGGCCCGGACGCCTGCTGCCGGGATGACGGACCGATCTTTCGCCGCGCGCCTTTCCATAGGTCTGCGGCCGCCTACATGGGCTGCGACGGATACAGGAGCGAGCGATCATGAAGCGGACCGGCAACACCATTCTCATCACCGGCGGCGGCTCGGGCATCGGCGAGGCCCTCGCGCACCGGTTCCACGATCTCGGCAACACCGTCATCGTCGCCGGACGGCGGCAGGACGCGCTCGACAAGGCGATCGAAGGGCGCGCCGACATGCATGCGGTGACGCTCGACGTCGAGGACCCCGCCGCGATCACGGCCTTCGCCAAGACCGTCATCGAGCGGTTTCCCGCGCTGAACGTCCTGATCAACAACGCCGGGATCATGCGGCGCGAAACGGTCGATACCGCGCGCGATCTCGCGGATGCGGAGGCGATGATCACAACCAACGTGCTGGGGCCGATCCGGCTGATCGACGCGATGGTCGATCATCTCGTGGCGCGTCCGGATTCCGTGATCGTCAACGTCACGTCGGGGCTGAGCTTCGTACCGTTGGTCGTCGCGCCCACCTATTCCGCCACCAAGGCGGCGGTGCATTCCTACACCGTCTCGTTGCGGGAGGTGTTGAAGGGCAAGGTGGAGGTCATCGAACTGGCACCGCCGGGCGTGCAGACCGAGCTGACGCCAGGGCAGGCGACGCGCCCCGGCTATCAGCCGCTCGAGGAGTTCGCGGACGAGGTTCTCGCGCTGTTCGATGCACGACCGACCCCCGCCGAGATCCTGGTCCAGCGCGTTCGCCCGCTACGCTTCGCCGAGCGCGACCAGCAGGTCGAGACGTTGCTCGCCAAGGTGAACGCCGCAGCAAACCCCGAATAACGACGTATCGCGACGCTCTCGACCGCAATCGAGAGTGTCGCCTTCCGATCAGACCCGCAGATAGCGGTAGTACCAGACCTCGTGGCCCTGCCGCCGTGCCTTGCGCTCGTACCGCGTCTCGGGCCAGTCGGCGGGGCGGGTCAGGAAGTCGTGCGGGGTCTTTGCCTGCCATTCGAAGTCGCGGCGCGCGTTCATGATCATCATCGACCAGCGGCAATAGGTCGGGTCGTCGGTGCCGAGCCGGAATTCCGCGCCGGGTTTCAGCTTGGCGGCGATCGTGTCGAGCGGGCCGTGATTGACCATGCGGCGCTTGGCGTGGCGCGCCTTCCGCCACGGATCGGGGTGCAGCAGGTACAGCCGGTCGAGGCTCGCGTCGGGCAGGCGCTCGATCACCTCCAGCGCATCGCCCATGTGCAGCCGCACGTTGGTCAGTTCGCCGTCACGGATATGCGCGAGCGCGCCGACCACGCCGTTGAGGAATGGCTCGCAGCCGATGAAGCCTACGACGGGGTTCATTGCGGCCTGTCCCGCCAGATGTTCGCCCGCGCCGAAGCCGATCTCGACGTGGAGCGGTCGGTCTTCGCCGAACAGCGTCACCGCGTCGATCGGGCCCTCTTCCGGCACGGAGAGGTCGGCGAGCGTTTCCTCGACGAGCGCGGCTTGGCCGAGGCGCAGCTTGTGGCCCTGGCGACGGCCGTAAAGGCGGCGGATAACAGAAGGATCGTTCATCGCCGCGTGCCCTAGCGGTGTGGGGCGCCGGAGCAAAGTCCCCCGACAGCCGTTGCATATCCGTAATGGCCGAACCAAACCCCTCCGCATCGCCCGATCCCACCGGATCCAAAGAGGACGACATCGACGCGCTCAAGGCCGCCGATGCCAAGGACCTCCATCAAGCCGTGCGCGAGGAGGGCGAGGACGAACTCGACCGACCGATCTCGTCGCTGTTCTTCTCCGGGCTCGCGGCCGGCATGGCGATCGCCAGTTCGCTGATCGCCGAGGGTGCGCTCCACGCGGCGATCCCCGATACGCCGTGGCGATCGATCGTCGTGTCGCTCGGCTACCCGATCGGGTTTCTGGTCGTGGTCCTCGGCCGGATGCAGCTGTTCACCGAGAGCACGATCACCGCGATGTTGCCGCTGGTGACCAAGCCTTCAGGCTGGGCATTGCGGCGGACCTTGCGACTCTGGGGCGTCGTGCTGGGCGCCAATCTCATCGGAACGGCGCTGGCCGGCGGCATGATCGCGGCGGGCCTGCTCGGCGGCGGCGAGCTTCGTACCGCGATGATCGAGGTGTCGATGGGGATCACCGAACTCTCGCCGGGCGCGACGTTCGTCAACGCGATCCCGGCCGGGTTCATGATCGCGATCCTCGCCTGGTCGCTGCCGAACGCGCGCGAACAGTCGTTCCTCGTGATCTTCGCGGTCACCTATGTCGTCGCGATCGGCGCGTTCAGCCACTCGATCGTCGGATCGGTGGAGGCGTGGCTGCTGCTGTTTGCGGGTAAGGTCGGCGTCGGCGAAGCGCTGGGAGGCCTGATGCTGCCGGCGATCCTCGGCAACTTGCTGGGCGGTGCGGGGTTGTTCGCGCTGTTGGCGCATGCACA
>JAJNQF010000238.1 GCA_021154945.1 Sphingomonas sp. | reverse complement strand
GCGTTCCACAGCTTGGTGGCGAAGTTGCGATAGCCCTCGACGCGCTTCTCATCCATCTTGATGTCGCGACCCTGGCTCTCCATCGCCGCCATGAAGAAGCGCAGCGCGTCGGCGCCGTATTTGTCGATCAGGCCGAGCGGGTTGACGACGTTGCCCTTCGACTTCGACATCTTCGCGCCGTCCGCCGCACGGACCAAGCCGTGGAGGTACAGCGTGCGGAACGGCACGTCCTTCATGAAGTGCAGCCCCTGCATCATCATCCGCGCGTTCCAGAAGAACAGGATGTCGAAGCCGGAAATGAGCACGTCGTTCGGGTAGCGCCCGCCAAGCGTCGGATCGGATTCCTCCGGCCAACCCATCGTCGCAAACGGCCAGAGGGCGGACGAGAACCACGTGTCGAGCACGTCGGGGTCGCGCGTTAGGGTCACGCCCTCGCCTGCCAGAGCCTGCGCTTCGGCCTCGGTCTCAGCCACATACGGCGTACCGTCGGCCCCGAACCACGCCGGGATCTGGTGCCCCCACCAAAGCTGGCGAGACACGCACCAGGGCTGGATGTTCTCCATCCAGTTGAAGAACGTCTTCTCCCAGGTTTTCGGGACGATATCGATCGCGCCGGTCCGCACCGCCTCGATCGCGGGCTGCGCGAGCGTCTTCGCGTCGACATACCATTGGTCGGTCAGCCACGGCTCGATCACCACGCCCGACCGGTCGCCGTACGGCGTCTGGATCGTGCGCGGCTCGGCGTCGTGCTCTTCGCCGTCTTTGTCGACGTGCGGGATCAGGAAGCCTTCGGCCTTCAACCGCGCAACGACGGCTTTCCGCGCCTCAGCGGTCGTCAGGCCGAGTAGCTCGGCGGGGATCAGCCCATCCGAAACCTGAACCACCCGCGCCTTCGCATCGAGCATGTTGAGCATCGACCCCGCAGCCATCCCTGCCCGCTTGCCGACTTCGAAATCGTTGAAGTCGTGCCCCGGCGTGATTTTGACAGCACCGGATCCCAGCTCAGGATCGGCATGGTCGTCCGCAATGATCGGGATCAGTCGCCCGGTGATCGGGAGCCGGACCATCTTGCCGATCAGTGCGGTATAGCGTGCGTCTGCACCGTTCACCGCGACCGCCATGTCGGCGAGCATCGTCTCGGGCCGCGTGGTCGCGACCTCGATAAAGCCCGCCCCGTCGGCGAGCGGATAGCGCAGATGCCAGAAGCTGCCCTTGATCTCGCGCGTCTCGACTTCGAGGTCGCTGATCGCGGTGCCGAGGCCCGGGTCCCAGTTCACCAGGCGCTTGTCGCGGTACAGGAGCCCCTCCTTGTGCAGGTCGACGAACACCTTCAGGACGGCCTTCGAGAAGCCTTCGTCCATCGTGAAGCGCTCGTTCGCCCAGTCCATCGAGCAGCCGAGCCGGCGAAGCTGCTGCGTGATCTCGCCGCCGCTCTCCTGCTTCCAGTCCCAGACCTTGGCGACGAACTCCTCGCGCGAGAAATCGGTGCGCTTCTGCGGCGGGGTCAGCGCGCCCATCTGGCGCTCGACCACCATCTGCGTCGCGATGCCGGCGTGATCGGTGCCGACCACCCACAACGCATCCTTGCCCTTCAGGCGGGCATGGCGCGTCAGGATATCCTGCAGCGTGTTGTCGAGCGCGTGGCCGATGTGCAGCGAGCCCGTGACGTTGGGCGGCGGGTTGACGATCGTCCACGGCTCGGCGTTCGGACGATCGGGCCGGAACTGGCCGCTCGCCTCCCAATGCGCATACCAGCGCGATTCGATGGAGGCCGGGTCGAAGGTTTTGGGAAGCTCGCTCATGCACGGAGCCTTAGCGAGCGTGTCCGGGCTAGGCCAGCCTCAGCTACGCCCGCTCAAGTCCGCGCGCGCCTCAGATACGCGCGCTCAAGTCCGCGCGTGCCTCAGATACGCGCGGTCAAGTCCGCGCGCCGGGCTTGTCGAGCACCTGCCGGATCCGCTCGTTCAATTCGTTGCGCCGATACGGCTTGCGGATCAGTTCGAACGACCGGCTGCCCTCGTCGATCGCCTCGTCCGCAAAGCCGGTCGTCAACAGCACGGCGGTGCGGGGATAATCGCGCCGTACCGACTGCGCCAAGGTGACGCCGTTCATCCCGCCGGGCATCAGGATGTCGGTGAACAGCAACGCGAAGTCCGAATCGCGCGCCAGCGTGTCGAGGGCTCCGCGCGCACTGTTGACCAGCACGACTTCGTAACCGAGATCCTCCAGTATCGTGCGACCGAGTTCGCCGACTTCCGCCTGATCCTCCACCATCAATACCCGCTCGGCCCCACCGGACCGCGGCGCGACGCGCGCCGAAGGCTTGCGTTCGACCGCGCCACTCGCGCGCGGGAAATACAGCGAAAACTCCGCCCCGCCATTGTCGCCATTGCGCACGGTGGCGAGGCCGCCCGACTGGCGCATAAAGCCGTAGACCATGGCCAGCCCGAGCCCCGCGCCCTTGCCCATTTCCTTGGTCGTGAAGAACGGCTCGAACAGCTTGTCGGCGGTGGCGAGGTCGATGCCGGGGCCGTCGTCGCAGATGCTGACGACGACATATTCGCCGGGTTCGAGCTTCGCGACGCTGGCGTCCTCGGGCAGCACTGCGTTGCGCGTCGCGATCGTGACCTTGCCCGTGCCGCCCGTCGCGTCGCGCGCGTTCGAAACGATGTTCAGCAGCGCCATCTCGGCCTGGACCGGATCGACGCGGCAGTTCCACAGGTTGGCGGCCAAGTCGCGCTTGAGCGTGATGCCGGTGCCGATGCTGCGCTCCAGGATCGTACGGAAATCGCCGATCAGCTGGTTGAGGTTCATCAGCCGATCGCGCAATTCCTGCTTTCGCGCGAACGCGAGCAGTTGCTGCGTCAACGTGGCCGCGCGCGAGGCAGAGGTCGAGATCGCGTCGACCGCGCGTCGGGCGGAGCGATCGTTCGCATCGATCCGCGCGTCGAGGATATCGGCATAGCCCTGGATGACCTGCAACAGATTGTTGAAATCATGCGCGATACCGCCAGTCAGCTTGCCGACCGCCTCCATTTTCTGCGCCTCGTGGAGCGCTTCCTCGGCCTCGCGACGGCGCGAAATATCGAGCTGGCTGGCGAAGAAATAGCGCAGTTCGCCATTCTCGGCGAAGACCGGCGACACGAACAGCGCGTTCCAGAACGTCGACCCGTTCTTGCGGTAGTTGAGCAGTTCGACCGCGACTTCCTCGCGCTTTTCGATCGCCGCCCGGACCTCGGCGACCGCAGCTCGGTCCGTCTCAGGCCCCTGGAGGAAGCGGCAATTCTTGCCGAGGATCTCGTCCTGCGAATAGCCGCTCATGAACGAGAACGCCTCGTTGCAGAAGATGATCGGGTTGTCGTCGCGGTGCGGGTCGGTCACGACCATCGGCATCCGCGTGGTCTGTACGGCAGCAAAGAAGATGTCGCTACCCGCGTCGGCAGGCGCGATACGGTTGCTCGGCCTTCCCTCGACCGGAGCAAGGGTCGGGGCCTGCTGGGCTACCGGATTTTGCGTGCTCGGATCGGACATGGAAAGCGTAACCCCGGCGGAACCACGCAGGTTCCCGCCGGGGCGACGCGAAGATTAAGGCTGCTGGTTCATGATCTTGGCGATTTCTCGCGCGACCATGTCCTCGACCATATGAGGCAGGTTCGCATCGATCCACTCGCGCAGCATCGGCCGCAGCATCTCGCGGACCAGCCCCTCGAGCGTACCGTCGCTATTGGTGTCGGGTTTAATCATCATCCGCGTCAACGCTTCGAGCGGCGCGCGCGTTGCGGCGGCGGTTTCGCGCGACACGATCGACTCGGAGGTCGCCTCCGCGGGCGGCGCCTGGACCTGTGCCTGCGGCTTGGCTGTGGCCTGACGCGGTTCCGGCGCGGCATCGACCGACGTCAGTACCGGGGATTTCGGCGTGCGGGGTGTACGGTCGACCATCGGCATCGGATCGCTCAATTCGAGAATCTCATCGTCGTCGTTCTCGTCGTCGAGATACGCGGCGTCCCGATAGGCGGGCTCCTGATAACCCTGGGCAGGCTCGACAGGTGCCGACATCGTCCGCGACGGACGGCGCGACCGGCCGGGCGTGTCGCCCTCTTCGGCGATGATGCGTTTGATCGACGAGAGGATTTCCTCCATCGACGGCTCGCCGTTCACGTCCCCCATCCGGACCATCCCAAACCCCGTAGCCGCGCGCACCCCTATTGGCGGCTCGGCGCCGCCATACCTGTGGTTAAGGCGGGGTTCCTGTCAACCGGCGTATCGAGCAACGGGTCGCGTTGCGGTGCAACGCGGGCATCCTGGGCGGGCGATTGCGCGGTACTGGTGGCGACCGGGACCGGCTCGCCATCGCCGCCGAAATCCCAGATCTTGTGGCGGACGCGTTGATAATTGGCGACCGGATCGTACAGCACGCCGCCGTCGAGTCCCAGATCGCGCGCCTCGGCCTGCCCCATCGCCGCCAGCAACGCGAAGCCCGCGACATAGGCGTCGCGTCGCGCGGTCACGAGAGTGACCTGGCTGTTGAGCAATTCCTGCTCGGCGTTGAGAATGTCGAGGATGGTGCGCGTGCCGACGCTGTTCTCGGCGCGGACGCCCTCGAGGCTCAGCTTGTTCGCATTGACCGCGGTCTCGGACGACTGGATCACCTGCTCGGACGACCGCCACGTGGCATAGGAAGACCGCGCCTGCGAGATGACGTTGCGTTCGGTGGCGGTCACGTTCTCGATCGCACGCGACTGCAACGCTTCGGCCTGGCGGACCTGCGCGGCGGGGCGGCCGCCCTGGAACAGCGGCAAGGTCAGCGACAGCCCGGCCTGCACCGCCTTGTTCGCGTTGGGCGTGCTGCCCGCGCCGATGCCGCCGCCGCTCGGTGGAATCGAGTTCAGATAATTGGTGTAGCTGGCGCCACCGACCGCGCTGATCTGCGGCAGGCGGCTCGCACGCGCGACGCCGACGTCGTAGCGGGTCGCGTCGCGCTCCTTGGCGGCGGCGATCAGCACGGGATTATTCTCAATCGCGACGGTCACCGCCGAGGCGGGGCTGTCGGGCAAATGCGGCAGGGTCGGCGGTGCTTCGAGAACACCCGGAGGGCTGCCGACCAGCTGGATGTAGTTCTCGCGGCTAGTGATCAGCTGCGCCTGTGCCGACTGGAGCTGCGCGCGGGCCAGCGCCAGACGCGCATCGGACTGCGCGACGTCGGTCCGCGTCAGGTCGCCGACCTGGAACCGGTCGCGGCTCGCCTGAAGATTGACGTCAAGCACGCGGACATTCTGCGTGTTCAGGCCGACGATCGCCTCGTCGCGGATCACGTCCATGTATGCGGCGACGACGTTGGTGAACAGATCGGCCTCGGTGCTGCGCAGCGTCGCACGCCCGCCCTCGACACGGGTCTTGGCGGCGGCGACCGAATTGCGCACCTGCCCGCCCAGATACAGCGGCACGGAGACGTTCGCCCGCGCTACGCCCTGCCGCTGCGGCGCCAGGAAGTTGTTCGCCGCGTTGACGACGAACTCGGTGTAATCGCCCGTCGCGTTGGCCGACGGCAGCCCGGCCGCACGGGCGATCGGTACGTTCTCGTCGGTCGCCCGCTGCGTCGCACGCTGGCCGGTCAATGTCGGGTTGGTATTATAGGCCTTGGCCAGCGCCTCGCGCAGCGTCTCGGCCTGAGCCGGTGCAGCGCTATAGATCAGCGCAACACTCACAAGCAGACGGCGGATATGAGCGGTGCGCGGCATGCTGGGCCTCAGAACTGAAAGGGTTTGGGCGTTGCGAAGCCCGGCAGCACTACGCATTCGACATCGACGAACGCGACGAGTGCGAAGCCGCCATCGGTCTTGCGGCCCGACGCTAGCCGGGTCAGCCCGCGCTCGGCGATGCCGGCGGTCACGCGACCATCCGGGCGGACCTGCGCGATCAGGGCGTCGGGCACCGACTCGATCGCGCCGTCGACGATCAGCACGTCATACGGTGCGGCGGCAGCGTGACCGTCCTGCATCGGCCCTTCGACCAGTTCGACGTTGCCGACACCTTTTAGCGCAGTGCGCGCGATCGCCAGCAGAGCCGGGTCGCTTTCGACGGCGACGACCGACCCGACGATCTCGCTCAGCACCGCAGCGATATAGCCCGTAGCGGCGCCGATCAGCAGCACGCGGTCGGTCGCCGTCAGATACGCTTCGGTCAGCAGCCGGCCGGTCGCCATCGGCAGATTGGCGTAACGACCGCCACCGAGCGGGATCGCCGTGTCGCGGTAGGCGATCGAGCGCACGCCGTCGGGCATGAACTGCTCACGCGGCACACGGGCCATCGCCGCGACGACGCGCTGATCGTTGACCGCGTTGGTGCGCAACTGGCTCGCGACCATCGCGTGACGCATCGTGTCGAACGTAGCGGGTGCAGAGGACATGGCGGTCCCGCCGATGTCATGCGTCTCGGCTGCGAGCGAGGAAGTATCGAGAGTTGTCGTCGTCATGGGCCATCCTGTCGCACAGCTGTTTTAGTTGTGCAATACACTTGTTGCGTACCGACCTGATATCGCGCGACCGCGCCGCCGCCAAGCGCCGGTTGATCGGATTCCACGCAGGCTGTGCTTCGGGTCGGGTGATTCGAGGAGCGGTGCGGTCCATCGCGACGCTGCAGGTCCGGCCGCTGTAGGTATCGCGCGCTGGTAGGTATCACGACGCGGGGAAGTGAAGGCGCCCCGCCCGCCCGTGTGACACCGAGATGCCGCGGGCGGAGCGCCGAGGGTGCACGCGGAAGACCTGAGCACTACCTCTGTCGACTGCTCTAGCAGCGAATATCGGCAGCGTCGCCGGAAATGACCCGATGCGCCCCTAACAAATGTTTAGACGCGTGTGCGGACTCATGACCGACCTTGCGGGCGGGCGCGGTGTCGATGTCATGCAGCACCTGGGTCGGCGATCCCAATACGGCATCGCGCGCACGCAAGCTGGCTTCGAGAAACGGTTTGGTGAGCGCCATGAAACGACGCGGCGTCATGCCGAGGAACGTGCCCGAATCACGCAGGAAATGCGACGCATCGAAATAGCTGTCGTCGAT
Organism: Sphingomonas sp.; assembly: GCA_021154945.1. GTDB lineage: Bacteria > Pseudomonadota > Alphaproteobacteria > Sphingomonadales > Sphingomonadaceae > Sphingomonas. Next base: position 7,408 of record JAJNQF010000238.1, on the reverse strand, counting down.
CAGCGCATAGTTCGCCGCTTCGCCCGTGGACATCAGCCGTACGAGCGATCGCAGGAAACGCGCGCGCATCAGCAGCATCTTGGGCGGGAATCCGAAATGCCGGACCGAGAGACGGCGAAGCGCATGCGTGGGGATATCAAGCCGCGCCGCCGCCGACGTCATGTCGGCGGGACCATCGCTGGCGAGGATTTCCATGAGCTGCCGGATCAGCGGGGCATCGCGGTGCGGAGGCCCAAGCCGCTCGATCAACAGCGCATCGAGAATGGGCGCGACCGCCGCATCGTCCGTCGCGGCCTGAAGTGCTGCGACGAGGCGGTTGGTGAACCCGCGGCCGAGCACGTCTTCCAACGGCACGATCCGATTGCGGAAATCGTCCGCCGGTCGGCGCATCAGCCTCCCCCAGCCGAGCGCGCTGATGCCGAAGCCGATCATCACGCCGCCGTGAGTCGTCGCCTTCAGCGCCTGACTGGTCGGCCCGAACAGGCTGGCGGCGGGCAAGGGATCATAGATCCGTCGACCGATCGACACCGCGATCGGCCCGGCATCGATAGCGATCCGGACGTTGGCGGTCGCCGGCAGGAACCAGTCGACCTGCCCTTCCCCGCCTGGAGGATCGCTCGAGCGATAGACGTGATAGCCGGTGATGTAGTCGGCGAGCGCGGCGGCCGGCCGATCGTACCGGATCGCCATCCCGGCCGGCATCGCGAAAACCGCCTCCTCCACGTCCGCAGTGTTCGTTCCGCCCGCAACCGCATCTTTTCTCAAGCGACCTGCCCCCAAGTCGGTTTATCGTTACCGTCGCCTTAGGGAAAGAACCACTCCGGCGCGAGTCTTGATCCGGTTTGGTGCCGTCCGATCGCCCGTCCCGTCGTCGGCGCGCACCAGCCATCGCGGAATAATCGCCTGCCCGCCCCTAACTGACGGTTGACCGCGACGACAAAACGAAGCATTTGCGCCGCCTTCACGCATCGGGGCCCGATGGCGGAGTGGTGACGTAGAGGACTGCAAATCCTCGCACCCGGGTTCGATTCCCGGTCGGGCCTCCAATTTCCGGTTATGCGTGACTGCGATCCACGCGTTCGAACGATCCCCTACCCAAGCAGCAACCGCGCGCCGAGTGCCGCGAACAGCGCGGGCGGCATCACCAGCGCCCCGACCTTCAGGAAGCGCCAGAAACCGACGTCCTCGCCTTCGCGGCGGATCGCGGTCAGCCACAGGATGGTCGCGAGCGAACCGGTGATCGACAGGTTGGGCCCCAGGTCCACGCCGATCAGCAAGCCGTCGGTGACGATCTGCGGGACGTGCGCCTGCTCTATCGTGGTGCTGGCGATCAGCCCGGCCGGCAAATTGTTCATCACGTTCGATCCGAACGCCAGGATCGTGCCCGCCACGCCGGCGGTGACCGATGGCGATCGTGCCGCGCTCGCCGCCAGCCAGCGCGCCAGCATCGCGATCACGCCGGTGCTCGCCAGCGCCTCGACCAGCACGAACAGCCCGGCGACCAGCGGCAACACCGCCCAGGATACCGAACGGAGCGTCGAAAACGGCGACTTGCGGCCACCGATGCAGATCGCCGCCATCGTCGCGATCCCGGCGAGACAGGTCGGCAGGCCGAGATCATGCCCCTGCGCCGACGCCGCGATCAGCAGCACCGCGGTCGCGACGATCCCGCCGAGCGCGATCTTCCCGCCCCGGGGCAGCGTACCGGTCTCAACGACGGTCTCGCACTGGCCCGTGAGGCGCTCGCGCTCGACCCAGCGCAGCACCAGGAACGTCACACCGATCGACAGCAGCGACGGCAGCGCGAACGACGCCATCCACGCGCCGAGCGACGGCATGGCGCCGCCGTACAGCACGAGGTTCGCGGGGTTCGAGATCGGCAGCACGAAGCTCGCGGCGTTGGCGATCAGTGCACACGCGAACAGCATCGGCAGCGGATCCGCCTTCGCCCTCTTCGCCGCGGCATAGACGGCGGGGGTCAGCACCACCGCGGTCGCGTCGTTCGACAGGAAGGTGGTGACGACGATACCGACGCCGAAGACCAGCGCGAACAGCCGGCTGGTCGATCCCCTGGCCAGCCGGACGGCGTGCTCGGCGACCCAGTCGAACAGCCCCTCGTCGCGGGCGACTTCGGACAACAGCATCATCCCGATCAGGAAAAGATAGACGTCGCCACCCTTCAGCACCGCACTCCACGCGGCACCGGGCGACATCAGCCCGAACACCAGCAGCAGCGCAGCACCGGCGACCGCCCAGACCGCCTCGGGCAATTTGAACGGGCGCGTGATCACGCCGAACGTGGCGACGAAACAGATCGCCCAGATCGCATAGACCGGCAATGTCACGCGGCCAGCCTCCGCGCGCCGAGCCGCCGGGTCGTCTTCGTCATCGCCATGTTCACCTATCGAGTCCGTTCTTGTTGGGGCCGCTTTTGTTGGGGCCGCGGCGCGCGCCGTCTCTTGCCATTAAACCAGCCCCAAAGTCCTCACGCGCTTCCCGGTCGAGCGCCGCCCCATAGCGTGGCTGGATGATCATCGTTCCGTGACATTTTATTCACGATCCGACGCTGAACCGCGCCGTTCAGTTTCGGTTTAGCTCCTGACTTCACTGGGGAATATCTGATCCAACTATATTTATAGTCCGCGGAAACTTTCCCCCGGGCGATAGCTTTAGCGATCCGATGGCCGACGGGTTTCCCGACCGCGCCGGGTTCCGCGACACCGACTTTCAGGGAATTGCCATGGCCAGCACGACGGGTGACGGTTTCACCGAAGACGCCGGCAAAAAGGGTGGTTCCGAGGGGGGCGGAAAGTCCGCGCCGAACAGGACGCTCGACGCGCTGAACTTCTTCCTTGCCGACGTGCGCGACGGCCTCGGACCGTATCTTGCGATCTATCTTGTCGCGGTGCGCGGTCCGGCGCACGGCTGGAACGAGGCGACGGTCGGCATGATCCTGACCATCGCCGGGATCGTCGGGCTGATCTCGCAGACCCCCGCCGGCGGCCTGATCGATCGCGGCAGGAACAAGCCGCGGATCGTCATGATCGCGGCATTGCTCGTCACGCTCAGCAGCATCTCGTTGCCGATCGTCACGGGCTTCACCGCGGTCGCCGTCACCCAGTCGACCGCTGCCATCGCCGGTGCGGTGTTCGCCCCGGCGATCTCGGCGATCACGCTCGGCCTGGTCGGACCCAAGCTGTTCGCCAAGCGGGTCGGCCGCAACGAGGCGTTCAATCATGCCGGCAACGCGGTGTCGGCGGCGCTGGCGGGCGTGCTCGCATGGAAGTTCGGGCCGGTCGTCGTGTTCTGGCTGATGGGCGCGCTGACCGTCGCCAGCATCGTGACGGCGTCGCGGATCGACAATGACGACATCGACAACGCGGTCGCGCGCGGCCTCGATTGCGAGCCCGAGGACGATTGCGAGGAACCGAGCGGCTGGAAGATGCTGATCGAGAATAAGCCGCTGATGATCTTCGCGGTCACCGCCTTCCTGTTCCACCTCGCCAATGCGGCGATGCTGACATCGGTCAGCCAGCTGCTCTCACGCACCGTCGGCAAGGATCAGGCGACCTCGCTCACCGCCGCCTGCATCGTCGCCGCGCAGCTGGTGATGGTGCCGGTCGCGATCGTGGTCGGCCGCAATACCGAGAAATGGGGCACCAAGCCGCTGTTCCTGGTCGCGTTCGGGTTCCTCGCAGCGCGCGGCGCGCTGTACACCGTGTCGGACAATCCGTGGTGGCTCGTCGGCGTGCAGGCGCTCGATGGCGTCGGCGCTGGCATCTTCGGTGCGCTGTTCCCGGTGGTGATCGCCGATCTGACCAAGGGCACCGGTCGGTTCAACGTGAGCCAGGGTGCGGTGGCGAGCGTACAGGGTCTCGGCGCCGCGCTGTCCGCGACCCTCGCAGGGGCGATCATTGTCTGGTCGGGCTACACCGCAAGTTTCCTGACGCTCGCGACCATCGCCGGCCTAGGGCTGGCGCTGTACCTCATCGCGATGCCGGAGACGAAGGACCGGGCGAAAACGGCTGCGTGAAAGCGGGTCGTGGATGACGCCCGCCACTGGCCCGGCCCACTGTCCCGACGTGGTACATACCGACTAGACGGTGGCACAAAACTACCAGGAACCAAGCGCTTAGACGGCAGTTTATGCGTCCAGTCCGGTTGCAACGGTGGCGTAACGAGCACGCCTTCGATGCCGCCGATCGCGGTCACGCGATGCGAGACGTGATTTCTGAAAGGAATACGATCATGAACAAGGACGAGTTTCAGGGCGGCGCCCGCTATGTCGGCGGCAAGGTCGAAAAGGCTATCGGCGACACCGTGAACAGCCGCGACTGGCAGGTCGACGGCGTCGTCGATCAGGTCGCCGGTGGCGCGCAGAATCTGTACGGTCGCGCCAAGTCGGCGATCAACGATGCGGTCGATGGCGCCCCCGAGCTGGCCGAGAAGATCGGCAGCGAAGCCCGCGACGCCGGCGAGCGCGCCGCCGAGGTCGCCCGTCGCGGTGCCGCATCGCCCCAGGCTTCGGCGCAGGACGCCCCTATCTTGTGGGCGCTCGGTGCGGCCGCGGTCGGCTACGGCATCGCCTGGCTCGTGCACGGCCGGCGCGACTGATCCCGTGGCTACGGACCCCGCCCCCTTGGCGCCCGCCCTCAAGTCGCTCCGCGACTCCGCCGATCTGCGCCACCTGCGCCAGATCATCGCGGGGCTGAACGAGGGCGTGATTCTCATCGATCCCGACCAGGCGATCCTGTGGGCCAACCATGCGGCGCTCGGGATGCACGGGGTCGAATCGGTCGAGGATCTCGGCAGCACGGTCGACGATTACCGCCAGCGGTTCCAGCTGCGGTATCGCAACAACCACAAGCTGAACGACGCGGACTATCCGATCGAGCGGGTGGTGTCGGGCGAGGCGTTCTCGCAGGTGGTCGTCGAGGTCGCGGTCGCGGGTGAGCGGGAGCCGCGCTGGGTCCACCAGGTCAGAAGCCTCGTCCTCACCAACGAGGCGGAAGAGCCGGAATGCCTCGTCCTGATCATCCAGGACGTGTCGGCGCGGTTTGAGGCGGAGGACCGGTTCGAACAGTCGTTCAACGCCAATCCGGCGCCGGCAATCATCGCCCGCCTGTGCGACCTTCGTTTCGTGAAGGTCAACCAGGGCTTCATCGACATGACCGGGCATGACCGCGACGCCATCCTGTCGCGCAGTGTCTACGATATCGACGTGCTGGCGCGCGCCGACAAGCGCGACCTCGCCAAGGAGCGCCTGAAGGAGGGCCGCACCATCCCGCAGATGGAGGCCGAGCTGGACCTTCCCGGTGGCGCGACCAAGCTGGTCATCGTCGCCGGCCAGCCGATCGACATGAGCGGGCAGCCGTGCATGCTGTTCACCTTCGCCGATCTCGAACCGCGGCGGAAGGCGGAGCAGGCGCTTCGCCAGAGCGAGGAGCGGTTCACGCGGACGTTCTCGCTCGCACCCGTGGCGCTGGCGATCGGTGCGCTCGACGGCCACCGGCTGTGCGACGTGAACGAGGCCTTCACCGGCCTGACGGGCTACACCGCGGACGAGATCGTCGGGCGACCGCTCGACGAGGTCGACCTGTGGGAGACCCCGGCGCTGCGCGAGGCGATGGAAAGCGAGATCGAGGCCGGCACGCCGATCCGCGACCGCGAGGTCCGTCTCCGTCTCAAGGACGGCGAGGTCATCGACTGCATCGTGTCGACCGAACCGATCATGCTCGGCGAAGAAGCCTGCGTGCTGTGGGCGATGCGCGACATCAGTACGCGCAAGGCATCCGAGCGCGAACTGGTCCACGCGATCGAGGCGGTGATGAAGGACACGAGCTGGCTCAGCCGCTCGATCATGGAGAAGCTCGCGCGGATCCGTACGCCGCAGGTCGAGCCGATGGGCGTCGGGCTGGACGAACTGACTCAGCGCGAGCGCGAGGTGCTGGCGCTGATCTGTCGCGGGCTCGACGACAAGTCGATCGCGCGCACGCTCAACGTATCCGGCAACACCGTGCGCAACCACGTCGCACGGATCTATTCGAAAATCGGCGTCAACCGTCGCAACGCCGCCGCCGCATGGGCGCGCGCACGCGGCTTCGACGGGGACTCCATGCCGGCACCTACGCCGCGCGCCGATGCACAATCCTTGGAGGCGACGGCATGACCCGCGCAAAAGATCTCAAGCATGACGATTCGGTCAAGGACGCGTCGTCCCAAGATGCGTCGTCGCAGAACGGGGACGTCACTCCCGCTGAGGAGCGTGCACGCGTTCGCCAGGCCCGGGAATCGGTGCAGGATGCGATCGGCAAGATCATCGGCGAGCCGCTCGGCGAACGGCCGGACGACGATGCCGCCACCGCTGAAGCCGACGCCGACGCCGACCGCGACGGCAAGGACGATGCGCGAAAGCCCGTCTCGCCGCCGGTGAAGCGCGGAAACCGCATCGACGAGAACGGCGCAGACTGACGCCGTCGTTCGACAGTTTTTTATAACAGGAGTATTTATGGCTACCCATCTGACGCCCGGCGGTCTGCCGGTCGATGACATTCGCTATGCGAAGACCCCGACGCGCATATCCTGGGGTGCGATCTTCGCGGGCGTCGTGATCGCGATCGCGGTCCAGCTCGTGCTCGGCATCCTCGGGACCGGCATCGGTCTCAGCCTCGTCGATCCGGTCGAGGGCACCACGCCGGGGGCGGCCGGGTTCGGCATCGGCGCAGGCATCTATTGGGTGATCACGACGGTCATCGCACTCGGCGCAGGCGGTTATGCCGCAGCACGCGTCGCCGGCGTCCAGGATCGTTTCGACGGCCTGGTCCACGGCCTGGTCGTGTGGGGCGTCACGCTGATCCTCACCCTGTACCTGCTCACCTCGGCGGTCGGCGGCATCATCGGTGGTGCATTCCGCACCGTCGGCTCGGTCGCGTCCGCAGCGGGCACGGGCATCGGCGCCGCAGCACCCAAGGTCGCAGACGTCGCGAATGTCGACGTGACCGACGTCCGCGAGGAAGCTGCCGAGTATCTGTCGGACGCGCCGTCGGATCCCGCGCAGATGACGCCTGAGCAGGCGCAGAAGGAAATCGCCAAGCAGCTACCGGCGCTTGCCCGTGGTGGCCAGGACGGTGCGCAGGCCGAAAGCCGGATCGTCGACATCGTCGCCGCCCAGCGCAAGATCAGCCGCCCCGAGGCCCAGGCCCAGGTGACGCGCGCCAAGGCACAGTTCGTGAAGACCAAGAACGACACGATCGAGACCGCCAAGTCGGCCACCGACGCAGCCGCCGGTGCCGCTGCCGGGACGTCCTTCATGGTCGTCATCGCGTTGCTGATCGGTGCCGCCGCCGCAGGCTTCGGCGCAACCGCAGCAGCACGTCGTCGCGTGTAACTGCTGATATCGGCATCTGAT
>JAJNQF010000235.1 GCA_021154945.1 Sphingomonas sp. | reverse complement strand
GATGCGAAGCATCGAACCCGGAATCTCGAGATTCCGGGTTCGGTCCTGCGGACCGCCCCGGAATGACGAAGTTAGATACAGATCGACTCGTAGAGGTCTTTCCATTCGGGGTTCTCCGCTTCAATCAACTTTATCTTCCAGCTCCGCTTCCACTTCTTGAGTTTCTTCTCTCGGGAAATCGCGGAGATAGGGTCGTCACAGATTTCGAACCAAACCAGCTGTGTAATATTGTATTTGGAGGTGAAGCCGGGGACTGCTTTTATTCGGTGCTCGTAAACCCGGCGCACGAGATCGTTGGTTACGCCGATATAGATTGCCCCGTCCCGTCTGCTTGCGATGATATAGAGTAGTAGCTCATGATTATTGCTCACAACCTACCAAGGCGTCATTCCGGGGCCTGCATAGCACGAAGCCGGAATATCGAGATTCCAGGTTCGGTCCTGCGGACCGCCCCGGAATGACGAACCATAACGTGCACGATGGCTAAATCAAAAAAAGCAATCCCCGTTGACGTCGCCAAGCTCACCAGGGCGCAGGCCAGGGTCGAGCACATGCGGCTGGCGCTGGAGCTCGAAAGGCACGACAGGCGTTATTATCAGGAAGATGCTCCCAGCATCAGCGACGCCGAATATGATGCCCTGCGGCAGCGCTATAACGCGATCGAGAAGCGGTTTCCCGAGTTCGTCACGGCCGACTCGCCGTCGCAGAAGGTCGGCGCGGCGCCGTCGGGGCGTTTCAGGAAGGTGCGGCACGCGGTGCCGATGCTGTCGCTCGACAATGCGTTCGCCGAACAGGACGTGCTCGACTTCGTCGGCCGCATCGAGCGCTTTCTCAAGCTCAGCGACGACAAGATCGATTTCTCCGCCGAGCCGAAGATCGACGGGCTGTCGATGTCGCTGCGCTACGAGGGCGGCGAGCTGGTCACCGCGGCGACGCGCGGCGACGGCGCGGAAGGCGAGGATGTCACCGCCAATATCCGCACGCTGGAAGACGTTCCGCAGAAGCTCAAGGCGCGCAACGCGCCCGACGTCTGCGAGGTGCGCGGCGAGGTCTATATGACCAAGAAGGCGTTTCTCGCGCTGAACAGGAAGCAGGTCGAAGCGGGCGAAGCTCCCTTTGCGAACCCGCGCAATTCGGCCGCGGGTTCGCTGCGCCAGAAAGATCCCGCGATCACCGCTTCGCGGCCGCTCGGCTTCTTCGCCTATTCCTGGGGTGAAATGAGTGCGATGCCGGAAGACACCCAAACCGGCATGATCCACTGGTTCGAGCGCTGCGGCTTCAGGACCAACCCGCTGACGAAACTCTGTCACTCCGTCGAGCAGTTGATCGCGTTCCATCGCAAGATCGAGGAGCAGCGCGCCGAACTCGATTACGACATCGACGGCGTCGTCTACAAGATCGACCGGATCGATTGGCAGGAGCGGCTTGGCTTTGTCTCGCGCACCCCGCGCTGGGCCGTTGCGCACAAGTTCCCCGCCGAGCGCGCCATGACCGTGCTGCGCGACATCGAGATCCAGGTCGGACGTACCGGCTCGTTCACGCCGGTCGGGAAGCTGGAGCCGGTCGGCGTCGGCGGCGTGATCGTGCAGAACGTGACGCTGCACAACGAGGACTACATCAAGGGCATCGGCGGTGACGGCGAGCAGTTGCGCGAGGGGCGCGATATCAGGATCGGCGACACCGTCGTGATCCAGCGCGCCGGGGACGTCATTCCGCAGGTGGTCGATGTCCTGATCGACAAGCGGCCGAAGGGCGCCAGGGAGTTTCATTTTCCGAAGAAGTGCCCGGGCCCGCTGCACACCGACGTGGTGCGCGAGGAAACCGCGACCGGCGAGGAAGGCTCGCGCGCCCGCTGTACCGGCGAGTTCGCCTGTCCGTTCCAGAAGATCGAGCACCTGAAACTGTTCGTGTCGCGCCGCGCCTTCGACATCGACGGGCTTGGCGAAAAGCAGCTTCAGTACTTCTTCGACGAGGGGTGGGTGAAGGAGCCTGCCGACATCTTCACGCTGCAGAAGCGCAACGCCAGGCTGAAGCTGGAGGAGATCGAGGGCTACGGCGAGACCTCGGTACGCAACCTGTTTGCCGCGATCGAGGAACGGCGCAAGATTTCGCTGGAACGCTTCATCTATGCGCTCGGCATGCGTCATGTCGGGGAGACCACCGCGCTGGCGCTGGCGCGGGGCTACGGCTCATGGGAGGCCTTTCACGACGCCTGCCTCAAGGTCGCCAAGGGCGACGAGGAGACCATCGCCGAGATGGACGCGCTCGACCAGATCGGCGACACCGTGATCAGGAGCGTCGCCGCCTATTTCGGCGAAAGCCACAACCGCGGCATCGTCGAGCGGCTGACCAGGGAAGTCACGATCCTCGACGCCGAGAAGCCGAAGAGCAATTCGGCGGTGGCCGGTAAGACCGTGGTATTCACCGGCTCGCTGGAAAAGATGACACGCGACGAAGCCAAGGCGACGGCCGAGCGGCTGGGCGCGAAAGCCGCCGGTTCGGTTTCGAAAAAGACCGACTACGTCGTCGCGGGCCCCGGCGCCGGATCAAAGCTGGCGGACGCCAAGAAGCATGGCGTGACCGTGCTGACCGAGGATGAGTGGCTGAAGCTGATCGGGGGGTGAGACTTCATCGTCTCCACACTCAGTGCTGTCATCACCCACCTTGTGCGCAATGGGGCGGTGACCCAGCGGTGATGGAACCGACAAGCCTCGGCGTACTGGCTCCCCGCC
>JAJNQF010000281.1 GCA_021154945.1 Sphingomonas sp. | reverse complement strand
GGATGATCGCCGCCGCGCTGACCTTGCCGCGGGCCAAGGAGCGCGGCGTTCGGCGAATCGATGCGGCCGCATGGCGCGGGGTGCCCGCAGGTATCGCCGCGCTCGCGGTATTCGGGATCGTCCCCGCGGTCGCGTCGGGGCTGGAGCTGGCCGGCTTCTCGATCCTGATCGCGCTGTCCACGCAGTTCGGCGACGACGTGGCGCACGCCTTCCAGATCGTGTTCTCGGTTCACAACGTCACGTTCGCGCTGGCGCTCGGGCTTGGCTCGGCCTGTGGCGTCCGCGTCGGCAATGCGGTGGGCGAAGGAGAGCCCAAAGCCGGTATCTCGCGCGCGCTGATCGCCACCGGGCTGTCGATGCTCGCGCTGGGTGCGTGCGGGATCGTGCTCATCGTCGCGCGCGGGCCGATCGTCGCGGCGTTTCCGTCGGATGCCGCCACTCACGCCGTTGCGCTGGCGATGCTGCCGGTGTGGGCGCCGTTCATCCTGTTCGACGGCGCGCAGGTGGTGCTGGTCTACGCGCTCCGCTCGCTCGGCGATCAGGTGGTCGCGGGGGTGAACAGCATCGTCGCGTATTTCGTCGTCACCGGCGGGGCCGGCTGGTGGATGGTGCATGCGGGGGTTGGACCGATGGCACTGGTCTACGCGTCGGGGCTCGGGATGCTGACGGCGGCGGTACTGCACGGGGGGCGGTTCTGGATCGTGAGCCGGCGGTTGCGGCGCGCTTAATGTATCCTCCCCCGCAAGGGGGGGGCACCGCAGGTGACGGAGGGGGAGGAACGCGCAACGCTTGTCGCCTTTCCTCCCCTTCCGTCTGGCAAGTGCCAGCCACCTCCCCCTGGCGGGGGAGGATCGAGCTGTTATCGCGTCGCTTCGCCTGCAAAACTCAGTTCGAGGCGCTTCGAGTTCGCAGGTACGTTCAGCGTCGCCGAGTTGAAATCGATCGCGCCGCCCGGCGCCAGCGTCCGCTGCTGCGGGGTGATCGTCCAGCTATAGACCAGCCGGCCCTGCGCATCGCGGAGTTCGGCGCGGATGTCGGGTACGCGCTGGCGCTGATTGGACGGGTTGGTGACCTGGCCGCTGACCGCGAACAGCTCGGAGCCGTTATCCAGCTCGCGCCGTTCGATCGGATTGTCGCGCAGGCGCAGCGGCGTCTCGTCGCTGCCAATCCCGAGCCCCAGCTTAGCCGCGACGCCCGGTGCACCCAGATACACGATCGCTCCCGCTGCGATCAGCATCAGCAACCCGGCGAGAACCGCCACGATCGTCCAGCGCCGCGTGGTGTTGCGGCGCGGGCGAAACGGCGGTTGCTCGGTGACCGGTGGAAAAGTCGGCGCGGCATAGGTCGGCGCGCTTGCAGCCTCGGGCGTCGCCGGTGCGGCCGTTGCCGGGGCAGGAGGCGCGAACGGCACGAATCGTTCAGCCGGCTCTGCGATCGGTGTCCGCGGCAGTGGAGCCAGCGGTGGCGGGGCAGGCGCGAGCGGGGTCGGTTCGGGCAGGTCGAGCGTGTCCTCGACCACCGGCGCGGCGGCCTGGAACCAGCTGTGCCGGCAATTGGCGCAGCGCACGGTTCGTCCGTCGGTCCCGATCGCGCTGTCGGGCACCAGATAGCGGGTGCTGCACTCGGGACATTGGAGGATCATGGATACGCTTCACCAGCGGCCGCCGGAGCGCGACCGTTCTTGCGCCGAATAAGCACGCCGCCGACGGATGTGGCAAGCTTGAAGCGGCCCGCGCTTTCATGCGAAAGCGCCGATACGGGCATTGGCACGGGCATCAAGCGGGCGAAAGCGGGCGCAACCACGTCATGGCGAATATCGTCCAATTCGAGAATGTCGGGCTTCGTTACGGTACGGGTCCGGACGCTGGACCGGAGACGCTGTCGGACGTCAGCTTCACCTTGCGCAGCGGTGCGTTCTATTTCCTCACTGGCGCGAGTGGCGCCGGCAAGACCTCGCTGCTGAAGCTGCTGTATCTCGCGCAACGGCCGACGCGCGGCGTGATCCGGCTGTTCGGCGAGGATGCGGTGGTGTTGTCGCGCGATCGCCTGCCCGGGTTCCGGCGCCGGATCGGCGTGGTGTTCCAGGATTTCCGGCTGGTCCCGCATCTGTCGACCTGGGACAATATCGCGCTGCCGTTGCGGGTGGCGGGCATGCCCGAGGCGGATATCGAGCAGCCGGTGCGCGAGATGCTCGCCTGGGTGGGGCTGACCGAGCGTGCCGATGCGCGGCCGGCGACGCTGTCGGGTGGCGAACAACAGCGCGTCGCGATCGCGCGCGCGGTGATCGCACGCCCCGAGATCCTGGTCGCGGACGAACCGACCGGCAACGTCGATCCCGACATGGCCGAACGGCTGCTGCACCTGTTCGAATCGCTCAACAAGCTGGGGACGACCGTCGTAGTCGCGACGCACGACTTCCATCTGCTGGGGCGGATACCGGGGGCGCAGATGATGCGGCTCGATCGCGGGCGGCTGCTCGATCCGACGGGGTCGCTCCGCTACCCGCCGACGCGGCCCGAATGATCGGTCGCGCCACCAAAGCGCGGTCTTCGGCCGAACGCCGCGTACTCGACGAAGCCGGCGGCCTGCGCGCGATGACGTGGGTGATGGCGATCATGCTGTTCCTGACGATGCTCGCCGCGGCACTTGGCCTCGCGACGGCGGGGGCGGCGCGACTGCTCGATCGACAGTTGGCAGGGCGGTTGACGGTGCAGATCGTCGATGGCGATCCGATGCCCCGGGACGTGGCCGCTGCGCGCGTGCTTGCCGCCTTGCGCAGGATGCCAGCGGTAGCGAAAGCGACGCCGGTCGATCGCGCCGAACTGACGCGGTTGCTGCAACCCTGGCTTGGTTCGGACGGCGCCGATCCGCAATTGCCGGTGCCGGCGATGATCGACGTCGACCTCGCCGATCATGAAGGGGCGGCGGCCGCGCGTGTCGCGGCCACGGTGCGGCGGCTCGGCCCAACCGTCCGCGTCGATCGTCATGAAAGCTGGATGTCGCCCGTCAACGACGTCATGCGCTCGCTGACGTTTCTCGCACTGGCGCTGGTCCTGCTGATGGCCAGTGCAACGGCTGCCGTCGTCGTACTCGCCGCGCGCGCCGGGCTCGAGACGCACCGCGCGACGATCGCGGTGATGCACATGCTCGGCTCGACCGATCTTCAGGTCGCGCGGCTGTTCCAGCGGCGGATCGCGCTCGACGCAACGATCGGCGGCGCCGGGGGCGGTGTCGTCGCGCTGCTGGTGGTCGGGTTCATCGGCATCCGATTGCACGGATTGGGCTCCGAACTGCTCGGCGGCGTGACGCTCGGCGGGGCCGACTGGGTGATGCTCGCGCTGCTCCCGGCCGCGTTCGTTGTCCTCGCCACGCTCGCCGCCCGTGTTACGATCGTGCGCGCGTTGAGGCACATCCTGTGATCGTACGGTTCTTCGGCATCCTGGGTCTCGCCTGGGCATTCGGGTTCGCGGTGTTCATGCTGATGCTGCCCAAGCCGCTCGACGGTTTCACGACGGATGCGATCGTCGTGCCGACCGGCGGGGCAGGGCGGATCGACCGCGGCATCGCGCTGCTCCGCGATCACCAGGCGAAGCGGATGCTGGTGACGGGGGTCGCGCCGGGTGTGCGGCCGATTGATCTCGCGCTCGAATACCGGACGTCGCCGGCGTTGTTCGCCTGCTGTATCGATCTTGGCGGCGACGCGGTCGATACGCGGTCGAACGCTGAGGAGACCGCGCAGTGGGTGCGGGTGCACAAATACCGGTCGGTGCGACTGGTGACGTCGGACTGGCATGTCGCACGCGCCCGGATGGAGCTGTCGGCGGCGCTCGACAAGAATGTGGTAATTCTCGGCGACGGCGTGCCCGGTACGCCTAGGCTCGGGACCTTGGTCAACGAATACAACAAGTTGATCCTTCGCCGGATCGCGTTGTGGATTGGATATGGCGGATGATCTGGCTGCGTAACTGGGCGTTCATGCTCGTTTTCTACACGATCTCCGTGCCGATCGTGGTGACCGTGCCGATCTCGGCGCTGTTCGGCTCGCGCGCGGTGATCGTGCATTCGACGATCTGGACTCGCTTCCATCGCTGGTGCGCGCGCGTGATCCTGGGCGTGCATATCCGCGTCGAGGGGACGCGACCGACCGAGCAGGCTTTCTACGCCTGCAAGCACCAAGCGATGTTCGAGACGCTCGAGTTGCAGGCGTTGCTCGACGGCCCGGCGATCGTGCTGAAGCGCGAACTGGCGGATATCCCTGCCTGGGGTTGGGCGGCGCGCAAATACGGCGCGATCGTGGTCGACCGCGAAGCGTCGGCCAAAGCGATGCGCAACATGATGCGCGAAGCAAGCGCGGCGAAGGCGACGGGCCGATCGATTCTAATCTTTCCCGAGGGGACGCGCGTCTTGCCCGGTGAGCATCCGCCATTGAAGCCGGGGTTTGCCGGGCTCTATCGCGCGCTGAAGATGCCGACGGTGCCGATCGCGTGCGACAGTGGGCTGGTGTGGCCGAAGAAGGGGCCGAAGCTGCCGGGGGTGATCACCTTCCGGTTCGGCGAGGTGGTGCCGCCCGGTCTGCCGCGTGAAGAGGCCGAGCAGCGGGTTCATGCGGCGATGAACGCGCTGGATTAGGTCGGAACGCGAGCACCTCTCGGCCGTCACCCCGGCCTCCGCCGGGGAGGTGCGCTTCTAAACGGTACGGTGGCTCCAGCTCAGCCGTGCGTACGCCCGAAATCCTGCACGTCGTCGTCCTGCCCCTGCTCGACGATACTCCGTCGGATCGCCCGAGTCCGCGTGAACAGGTCGAACAGCGCATCCCCATCGCCCCAGCGGATCGCGCGCTGGAGATGGCTCAGGTCCTCCGAGAAGCGCTGCAACATCTCCAGCACCGCCTCGCGGTTGTTGAGGAAGATGTCGCGCCACATCGTCGGGTCCGACGCCGCGATGCGCGTGAAATCGCGGAACCCGCCGGCGGAATATTTGATGACCTCGGACTGGGTCACTTCCTCGAGATCACCGGCCGTGCCGACGATCGTATAGGCGATCAGGTGCGGCAGATGGCTGGTGACGGCGAGGACGCGGTCGTGATGCTCGGGTGCCATCGTCTCGACCTGCGCGCCGAGCCGCCGCCAGAATTCGGAAACGCGCTCAACCGCGACCGGGTCTGCACCTTCGGGGGGCGTGACGATGCACCAGCGGTGGCGGAACAGTGTCGCGAAGCCGGCTTCGGGGCCGCTTCGTTCGGTGCCGGCGACCGGATGCGCGGGGATGACGATCGCGTTCGGCAGCGCCTCGGTGAGCGCGCGGACGATCTCGGCCTTGCAGCTGCCGACGTCGCTGACGACCGCGTCGGCGGGGAGTTCGGCCGCGAACTCACGCGCGACATCGCCCATGATGCCGACGGGGACGCACAGGATTACGAGGTCGGCGTCGATCACCGCGGCCCCCGCCGAACCCGCGACGTCGTCGCAGAACTGCAGCCGGTCCGCCGTTTCGCGCACGCTGGCGTCGGCGTCGTAGCCGGTAACGCGGACCGTCGGCATCGTTTCCCGTACCGCGCGCGCCACTGACGAGCCGATCAGTCCCAGCCCGATGATCGTGACGCGCGCGAACGGCAGCATCAGGCGCTTTCGACCAGATTGCGCAGCGCCGCGGTGACGCCGCGCGTTTCGTCCTCGGTGCCGATGGTGATGCGCAACGCGTTCGGCAGGCCCTGGCCCGGCAGCCAGCGGACGATATAGCCCGCCTCCATCAGCCCGTGATAGGCGGCGTCGGCGGTCAGCTTGCCCTCGAACAGCACGAGCACGAAGTTCGCCTTGGACGGTACGCAACGAAGCCCGGCATTGCCCATCTGCCCGATCTGCTCGACGAACCAGCCGCGCCACTGATCGTTATGCGCGCGCGTTGCCTCGACGAAGGCGGTGTCGGCGATCGCGGCGACGGCGGCGGCCTGGCCCGCGGTGGTCACGTTGAACGGTGCGCGGATGCGGTGCATCGCGTCGATGATCGGCGCGCAGGCATAGCCCCAGCCGATCCGCTCCGCCGCCAGCCCGTGGATCTTCGAGAAGGTCCGCGTGACCAGCACGTTCGCCTCGGTCATCGCCAGCGCAAGGCCGGCATCGTCTTCTTCCGGCGACAGATATTCGGCATAGGCCTGGTCGAGCACCAGCAGCACCGACTTCGGCAACCCCGCATGCAGGCGCGCGATTTCGGCGCGGGGCGTGAACGTGCCGGTCGGGTTGTTTGGATTGGCGACGAAGACGACGCGGGTGCGTTCGGTGACCGCTGCGAGGATCGCGTCGACGTCGGTGGCGTAGTCGCGGTCGTCGACGATGACGGGTTCGGCACCGACGCGCCGCGTCGCGATCTCGTAGACCGCGAAGCCGTAGCGGACGTGGATGATCTCATCGCCGGGGCCCGCATAGGCGCCCGCGACCAAGTGCAGGATCTCGTCCGAGCCGGTGCCGTAGATCACGCGTGCCGGATCGAGGTCGTAATGCGCCGCCAATGCCTCGCGCAGGGCGGTCGCGCCGGCGTCGGGGTAACGTTCCAGCGTCCGGTCGGCGGCATCGAACGCGGCCTTGGCCGCGGGGCTGGTGCCGAGCGGGTTTTCGTTCGACGACAGCTTGATCACCGTGCGGCCATCGTCGGTCGTCGAGCGACCGGGCGTGTACGGCGCGATCCCCAGGATCCAGGGCTTCGGCGCGGGTGCGGGCATGATGTTTGTCATGGCCGCGGGACATAGCGGGCGCGGTGGCGCGGTGGCAAATATTTGTGCGTGGATGGGATGGTGTTTGGCCAAGGTCGGCATCGAGTCCGTCCGCCCCCCCCCGTCATCCTGACGAAAGTCAGGACCCAGAGCCACGGAAGTCATCGCTCGTTACCCTGGGTCCTGACTTTCGTCAGGATGACGGAGGCGGGGGGACGGATGACGGGACGGTTCGGCTAATCCCCCCGCCAGGGGGAGGTGGCGCGAAGCGACAGAGGGGGAGGGTGATGCAACAGCGGTTTTCCTTTCCTCCCCCTCCGTCTGGCAAGCGCCAGCCACCTCCCCCTGGCGGGGGAGGATCGAGGATGCGGCGCTGGCATGACGGCGGGCGCTTATGGTAGCGCGCGGCATGCTCGACACGCCTGCCATCGACCCCAGCACCGGCCACGACACCGACCAGCGCTTCGGCCTCGCGCGGCGCGTCACGTTGCCGGGACCGCTCAGGCTCGATGGCGGCGTGCTGCTGTCGCCGGTCGACATCGCGTACGAGACCTATGGTACGCTCAACGCCGACGCCTCCAACGCCATCCTCATCTGCCACGCGCTGACCGGCGACCAGCATGTCGCCTCCAATCACCCCCGCACGGGCAAGCCCGGCTGGTGGACACGGATGGTCGGCGAGGGCAAGCCGATCGACCCCGCGCGGCACTTCGTCGTCTGCGCGAACGTGCTCGGCAGCTGCATGGGCTCGTCGGGGCCGGCGACGATCAATCCGGCGACCGGGCGGCCGTGGGCGATGGGATTCCCGGTCATCACGATCCGCGACATGGTGCGCGCGCAGGCGATGCTGCTCGATCATCTCGGCGTCGCGGTGCTGCACGCGGTGGTCGGCGGATCGATGGGCGGGATGCAGGCGCTGAGCTGGCCCGCGACCTTCCCCGACCGCGTGAAAGCGTGCGTCGTGATCGCCTCGACCGCGCGCCATACCGCGCAGAACATCGCCTTCCACGAGGTCGGCCGGCAGGCGGTGATGGCCGACCCGAACTGGCGCGGCGGCGAGTATCATGACGA
Source organism: Sphingomonas sp. (assembly GCA_021154945.1). Taxonomy (GTDB): domain Bacteria; phylum Pseudomonadota; class Alphaproteobacteria; order Sphingomonadales; family Sphingomonadaceae; genus Sphingomonas. Next base: position 1,566 of record JAJNQF010000281.1, on the reverse strand, counting down.
CGCCGCGCCGACCGCGGGTCTCGCGGTCGCCCGAATGGCGGCGCACATCACGTATCTGTCGGAAGCCGGGCTGACCGAGAAGTTCGGTCGCCGCCTCCAGGCGCGCGATGCGAAATCGTTCGGGTTCGATGCCGATTTCCAGGTCGAGAGCTATCTGCGCCACCAGGGGCTCGCCTTCACCGACCGGTTCGATGCGAACTCGTATCTCTACATCACGCGGGCGATGGATTATTTCGATCTCGCCGAGGAGCATGGCGGGCTGCTCGCCAACGCGTTCCGCGCGACCAAATCGCGGTTCTGTCTCGTCAGCTTCGACACCGACTGGCTGTACCCGACTGCCGAGTCGCGCGCGATCGTCCAGGCGCTGAACGCAGCCGGCGCGCCGGTCAGCTTCGTCGAGCTGTCGAGCCCCTACGGCCACGACGCATTCCTGCTCGAGGCGCCCGATCTCAACCGGGTCGTCGACGGTTTCCTGAGGGCAGGGCGATGACGATCATCCTTTCGGACGACCCGAGTCGGTTGCAGATCGACCGCATCCATGGCTGGCTGGCAAGCAGCTATTGGTCGCCGGGAATCGAACGCGATCTGGTCAAGCGCGCGATCGCCGGCTCGCACTGCCTCGGGGCGTATCGGGACGACGCGCAAGTCGGGTTTGCGCGGATGATTACCGATCATGCGACCTTCGCGTGGCTCGCCGACGTCTGGGTCGAGGAGTCCGTGCGCGGGCAGGGGCTCGGGCGGCGTATGGTGAGTTGGTTCCTGGATCATCCATCGTTCGCCGGGCTGCGGCGGATCGGCCTCGTTACCGCCGACGCGCACAGTGTCTATGCTGGCCTCGGCTTTCATCCGCTGGTCCGCGCCGATCGCTACATGGAACGGCTCGCCCCCGGCCTCGCCGAGCAATTACGGACCGCACCATGACCTTACGGACCGACCTCGCCGTCATCGCCGAGAACGTCGCGCAAGGCAGTCGCGTGCTCGATATCGGCTGTGGCGACGGTGCGCTGATGGCGGCACTCCGCGACACCCGCGACGTCGATGCGCGCGGACTGGAGATCGATGCGCACAACGTCGCTTCCGCGGTCGCGCGCGGGCTTTCGGTGATCCAGGGCGATGCGGATATCGACCTCGCCGGCTATCCCGATGGCAGCTTCGATTACGCGATCCTCAGCCAGACGCTACAGACCGCACGCGCGCCCGACCTCGTGCTCGATCACCTGTTGCGGATCGGTCGGCGCGCGTTCGTCAGCTTTCCTAATTTCGCCCACTGGCGCGTGCGGCTGTCGCTCCTCTGGGGTGGTCGCATGCCGGTGACGCGGCAATTGCCCGAGAGCTGGTACGACACGCCGAATATCCACCACGTCACGATCGACGATTTCCGCGCCTTCGTTAAGGCGCGCGGGATCATCGTCGAGGACGCCTGGTTCCTGTCCGGTGACAAGCGGACAGGCGCGGGGGGCGCCAATCTGCTGGCCGAGCACGCGGTTTTCCTGCTGCGGCGGTAATGATCCAGCGATAAATGTAATATTATGTCGCCGAATACTGATCGAGATCAGTATCGCCACG
>JAJNQF010000222.1 GCA_021154945.1 Sphingomonas sp. | reverse complement strand
GGTGCCCGCGACCAGCGCGTCCGCGCCGGCCTCGATGCAGCGCTTCGCCCACTCCGCGTCGACGCCGCCATCGACTTCGAGATCGATCGCGCGGCCGCTCTTTTCGATCATATTGCGGATCGCGGAGATCTTCTTGAGCTGGCTGGGGATGAAGCTCTGGCCGCCGAAGCCTGGGTTGACGCTCATCACGAGGACGAGGTCGACCATGTCCATGAGGTAGTCGAGCATCTTCGCCGGGGTGCCGGGGCAGATGACGATTCCAGCGCGCTTGCCGAGGCTCTTGATGTGCTGGAGCGAGCGGTGGATGTGCGGGCCGGCTTCGTAATGCACGGTGATGCAGTCGGCGCCGGCCTCCGCGAACGCGTCGAGATACGCGTCGACGGGCGAGATCATCAAATGGACGTCGAACGGCTTGGTGGTGACGCCGCGGACCGACTTCATGACCGCGGGGCCGAACGAGATGTTGGGGACGAAATGGCCGTCCATCACGTCGATATGGATCCAGTCGGCGCCGGCTGCGTCGATGGCGCGGACTTCCTCGCCGAGTTTCGAGAAATCGGCGGAGAGGATCGAGGGGGCGATGCGGACGGGTTGCATGATTTTGTCCTAGCGCGGGATTCGGTTGGTGCGAAGTCCCCGTCGATCCTCCCCTGCAAGGGGAGGTGGCACCGAAGGTGACGGAGGGGTGATACGCTCTCGACAGGGCGATACCCCTCCGTCGCTTCGCGCCACCTCCCCTTGCAGGGGAGGATTATTTAGCTGCGCTTCAGGCGGGCGATGAAGAAGCCGTCGCAGCCGCCCTGGTCCGCCAGCATGCCGGGGAGCGTGCGGATGGTGCCTGCCTCGGTCGGCGTGATGCCGGCGGGGAGTTCGGACTGGTCGACCGGGGCGATCGTGTAGTCGCTGCGGGCGGCGAGGAACGCGTCGAGCTGCGCTTCGCCTTCGGAGGGTTCGAGCGAGCAGGTGGCGTAGACCAAGGTGCCACCGGGCTTCACCCAGTCCGCCGCCCGCGCGAAGATCCGCGCCTGCAACGCCGCGGTCTCGGCGATGATCGAGGGGCGGACGCGGTGGAGGACGTCGGGGTGGCGGCGGAAGATGCCGGTCGCGCTGCACGGTGCGTCGATCAGGATCGCGTCGGCGGGCTCGCTCGGCGCCCATTCGAGGATGTCGGCGTTGACGACCTCGGCCTTAAGATGCGTGCGGTAGAGGTTTTCGCGCAGGCGCTTGATGCGGCTCTGCGAATTGTCGACCGAGGTGACGGTCCAACCTGCGCTCGCGAGCTGGAGCGTCTTGCCGCCGGGGGCTGCGCAGAGATCGAGGACATGGCCCTCCCCTTTGCCCAGCAGGCGCGCGGGGAGCGAGGCGGCGATGTCCTGCACCCACCAGGCGCCGTCGCCGAAGCCTGCCATGTCGGGGACGGAGTCGTGGTCGCCGAGGCGGAGGTGGCCGGGCATGAAGCTCTCGCCGCCCAGTTTTTCCCGCCAGCCTTCGGTTTCGGACGGATCGGCGATCGTCAGGTCGAGCGGCGGCACCTGCGCGATCGCGCGGCCGGCGGCATCGACCATCTCCTCGCCCCACGCTGCCTCCCAGCGCAGTTCGACGGGGGCCGGCAGCGTCGGCACTTCGGGGAGCAGCATGTTGGCGCGGAAAAGCGTGCCGAACACGCCGTGGACGAGCTTGCGCGGGCCGCCATCGACCAGCGGCAACACCGTCGAGATCGCGGCGTGCGAGGGGGTGCCGAGGATGAGCACCTGGACCAGCGCGATCCGCAGCGCCATCCGCGCCTTCGCATCATCGGGCAAATTGGTCTTGGTGACCGAATCGATCATCGCGTCGAGATCGGGGAGGCGGCGCAGCGTCTCGGCGGCGATCGCATGCGCGAGGCCGCGGTCGGGTCCGTGGATCGCGCGCGTGGCGGCGGGCAATGCAGATTCGAGCGACTCGCCGCGGCGGAGCACGGCGTCGAGCAGCCGGAGCGCGGCGCGACGGGTGGGGACGCCGAGCGGCTCGGGGGCGTGGGTATAGTCGGGCATCAAAGGTCCTTCGCGTTCGGTTTGCCGCGCAGCTGTTATGGCAAAATCGCGTGGCAGCGCCCATGTGGCGGTTACGACGCCAACACGCAAATCCGGAGAGCGACGATGGGCCAGCGCCCCGATCATGTTAAGCCACCCGAGTATCTCGCGAAGACCACGCCGGTGCCGAAGCCCGAGCCGATCGTGCCGGACAAGGATCCCGAACCGCGCAATCCTACGCGCTATGGGGATTGGGAGCTTAAGGGCATGGCGATCGATTTTTGAGGCTCGTGTTACCTTCCTCCACCCCGGCGGAGGCCGGGGCCCAAGTGGAGAGGTGGTCGTAACGTAGCGCTGCCCTTCGTTAGCGACGTTTCCCAATTGGGCCCCGGCCTTCGCCGGGGTGGTGTTCGGATGCAATCTACGCCAGCGATCCTGACGCAGGCGGAACGAATATCCTTTCGGCGCGTCGCCGTGACATGAGGGGATTCTTCGCAAAACGCTGGGTGAAAATCACCGGCATCGTCGTCGCGAGCGTGCTCGTGCTGGGGCTGGTGGGGTTTGCGGCGTTTCCGTGGGGATCGCTGAAGGGCGTGATTGAGCGGCAGCTGACCGCGCGGTTCGGGCGGCGGGTGACGATCGGCGGGATCGAGCGGGTCGATGCGTTCGGGTTCAATCCGACGATCCGGATCATGAACGTGCGCATCCCGCAGGCCGACTGGGCCGGCAAAGGCGATTTCGTCCAACTGCGCCTAGCTGAAGCGACGTTTTCCGGGCTCGCGCTGCTGAAAGGCGCATTCGGGCCGCGCGACGTGAAGGCGCGCGGGCTGCATTTGGTGATGGTGCGCGACAGGAACGGGCGGACGAATTGGGAGCGGCCGGGCAAGCCCAAAGGCGGGAGCAGTTCGACCGATCTCGAGGGGCTGACGATCCGCGACAGCGTGATCGAGTATCGCGACGACAAGGAGGATCGCTTCGTCAAGGCGCGGTTCGCGTCGGATCCGGTGCACGGGATCCGGGCGAACGGTAGCGGGACGATCCGCGGCGCTGCGGTGCGGATCGGCGTCGCAGGGCCGTCGATCGACAAGTTTCACGGCAAGCCTTGGCCGTTCACCGCCTCGATCGATGGCGAAAAGCTGTCGGTGACCGCCAAGGGCCTCATGGACAACCCGCTCGATACCGATGCGATGACGCTGGACGTCACGGCGCGCGCGACCGATCTGAAGCTGATCGACGCGGTGATCGAGGCGGGGCTGTTCCGCACGCAGCCGGTGTCGTTCAGCGCGCATGTCCGTCACGACTCTCCGAAATGGACGATCACGCAGCTGAAGGGTGTGGTCGGGCGCTCGGATTTTACCGGTCACGTGACGGTCGACAAGCAGGCGGGGCGCAGCAAGGTCGACGGCGACATCGTGTCGCGCCAGTTCGACTTCGGCGACCTCGCCTCGGACGAGGGCAAGGCCGAGGGTGCCGCGCTGGAACGTCGGATCGGGCCTCGGCTGGTGCCCAACACGCGGATCGATATCGGCAAGATCGATACGACGGACGCGCGGATGGGGTTTCGGATTGGGCGGATCATCAGCGCCAAGGGTTCGTCGCCGATCCTATCCGCGAAGGGCACGCTGGCGATCGATCATCAACTTCTGACGCTCGGCGATCTGGTCGCGCGACTGCCGCATGGCAACGTCACGGGCAAGGTGACGGTCGACCAGCGCGGCGACCGGAAGGTGCCGATCGTCGATATCGACCTACGGTTGCGCGGGAGCAGCGTGCAAGATCTGGCGGGCGGCGGCGGCGATTTCAGCGGCAACGTTAGCGCGCACGTGCGGTTGAAGGGACCGGGCGAGACGATCCGCGCGGCGGTCGGGCGGTCGAACGGGACGATCGGGTTCGTCGCGCGCGACGGGCAGTTGCCGCAGGGGATCGCCGCCGCGCTGGGGTTCGATGCGGCGCGGGCGCTGCTGGCGAAGGATGGTGAGCGCGCGGGTCTGCGATGCGTGGTGTTGAAGCTGGACGTGACGGGCGGGCGCGGGCGAGTCGATCCGATGATCGTCGATACGACGGCCAGCCAGTTGCGGGGGGCCGGCAGCGTGGTGTTCCCGGGGGAGACGTTGGATATTCGACTGACGGGCACGCCGAAACAGCATGCGCTGCTGCGGTTGCCGGGGTCGGCGTACATGACGGGGACGATCGAGCGGCCGACCGTGACGATCCCGCCCGAGGTGAAGTCGGTGGGAAATATCTTCAAGGCGATCGGGCGGGCGATTTCGGGGAAGCAGGGCCCGGTCGCGGGGGATGCGGATTGTTCGGGGCTGGCGGCGCGGGTGTTGCGGTAACTTCTAATCCTCCCCTTTAAGGGGAGGTGGCAGCCCGCTTGGGCTGACGAAGGGGTGTCCGCGCCATCGAGAGGGTATCACCCCTCCGTCTGGCAAGCGCCAGCCACCTCCCCTTGCAGGGGAGGATTGAGTTTAACCCGCCTCGCCCTTTAACGGCCGCGCCAGCAGGTCACCGATTACGTCGCCTACCGGGGCGCCTTCCAACAGGCGGCAGACGGCTTCGGTAATCGGCATGTCGACGCCGGCGTCTCGCGCAGCTTCGCGGAGGACGGGGGCGGTGAACGCGCCTTCTGCTACCGTGCGGCGGTCGGACAGGAGGGTGGCGGCGGAGTCGCCTCTCCCCAGACCGACGCCGAGCGAGAAGTTGCGGGAGCTGGTCGAGGAGCAGGTCAGGACGAGGTCGCCCAGCCCCGACAGGCCTGCGAGCGTTTCGGCGCGAGCGCCTCGGGCCAGGCCGAAGCGGGTCATTTCGGCGAACCCTCTGGCGATCAACGCGGCGCGGGCGTTCTGGCCGAGCCCTGCGCCCTCGACGACGCCGCAGCCGATCGCGAGGACGTTCTTCACCGCGCCGCCGATCTCCGCGCCGGCGACGTCGGTCGACGCGTAGGTACGGAAATGACGGGCGGCCAACCGCGCGGCGAGGCGTTCGCCGAGGTCGGCATCTTCGCAGGCGAGCGTCACGGCCGTGGGCAATCCGGCGGCGACTTCGTGCGCGAAGGTGGGTCCGGAGAGCACGGCGATCGGCGCGTCCGGGTGGACGGCGCGCGCGACTTCGCCGACGAGCCGCTTGCTGCCGGCCTCGATGCCCTTGGCGCACAGGACCAGCGGGATGCGGCCGACCGGGGCGGCGGCGAGGACGCTGCCGACGTGTTGCGCGGGGGCTACGACGAGGATCGCGTCCATGTCGGCGAGCGCAGTGAGGTCGTCGGTCGCGCGGATCGCCGGGGAGAGCGCGACGCCCGCGAGGAACAGGGTGTTCTCGTGAGCAGCGTTGATCGACTCGACCACCGCGGTTTCGCGCGCCCAGAGGATCACGTCGCGACCTTCATGCGCTGCGACCTGTGCGAGTGCGGTGCCCCAGGCGCCGCCGCCGATGACGCCTATTTTCATAGCGGGGATCTTCATGCCTTCACCCCTGCACCACGCACCGCTTCGGCATTGGGATCGAGCGGCCAGCGCGGGCGGGCAGCGACATCGAGCGGGTCGGTGAGGCCGGCGGCGAAGCGCTCGGCGCCCGCCCAGGCGATCATCGCGGCGTTGTCGGTGCACAGCCACAAGGGCGGCGCGACGAAGCGGAGGCCGTGATCGCTGGCGAGCTTTAGCAGCGCGCCACGGACCGCGGTGTTCGCTGCGACTCCGCCGGCGACGACCAGCGCGGAGGCGCCGTGCGAGGTCCGCAACGCCTTGGTCGTGCGGTCGATCAGGCAGTCGACGACCGCGGCCTGGAACGACGCGGCCAAGTCCTCGGGCGAATATTGGCCGACGACGCGCGCGACCGCGCTCTTGAGGCCGGCGAACGAGAAATGCGGTTCGACCGAGCCTTTGAGCGGGCGTGGCAGCGGGACCGCCTTCGGGTTGCCGAGCGCGGCGGCGCGCTCGACCGCGGGGCCGCCGGGGAAGCCCAAGCCGAGCAGCTTGGCGGTCTTGTCGAAGGCTTCGCCTGCCGCGTCGTCGATCGTCGTCGCCAGCCGCCGGTACGCGCCGACGCCTTCGACCAGCAGCAACTGACAATGGCCACCCGAGACCAGCAGCAGCAGGTACGGAAACTCGAGATCCGGGTCCGACAGCCGCGGCGAGAGCGCGTGGCCTTCGAGATGATTGACCGCGATCAACGGTTTCCCCGCGGCGTGCGCGAGCGCCTTGCCCGTTACCAGCCCGACCATGACGCCACCGATCAGCCCCGGCCCGGCGGTCGCGGCGATCGCGTCGACGTCGGCGAGCGTCAGCTTCGCATCGGCGAGGGCCGCGACGATCAGCGGCTCCAGCGCCTCGACATGCGCGCGCGCGGCGATTTCGGGGACGACGCCGCCGAACGGGGCGTGTGCGGCCTCCTGTCCCAACAGCCGGTGCGCGAGGACCTGGCGGTCGCCGGTGACGAGCGCGGCGGCGGTTTCGTCGCAGGAGGATTCGATACCGAGGATGATCATCATACACCTGTATAGGGGTGCGCGAAGCTTGTCGAAGCCCTGCCCTTTCTGCATGGCGCGCAGGATGACTCGTTTTCGGCTCGGTACGCGCGGTTCGCCGCTGGCGCTCACCCAGGCGGGCATGGTGCGCGATGCACTGTGCGCGGCACATGGCTGGGCGGACGACGCGGTCGAGATTGTCGTGATCCGCACCACCGGCGACCGCGTGCAGGATCGCGCGCTGGCCGAGATCGGCGGCAAGGCGCTGTGGACCAAGGAACTCGATCGCGCGCTGCATGATGGCGACATCGATTGCGCGGTGCATTCGATGAAGGACGTCGAGACGATCCGGCCCGCGACGCTGAAGATTGCGGCGATGCTGCCACGCGCCGACGTGCGCGACCGGCTGATCGGGGCGGAGACGCTCACCGATCTGCGCCCGCATGCAGTGGTCGGCACGAGTTCGCCGCGGCGACGCGCGCAGATGCTCCGGCTGCGGCCCGACCTGGAGATCGTGCTGATCCGCGGCAACGTCGACACGCGGCTCGGCCGGGTCGCGAGCGGCGAGATGGACGCGACGCTGCTGGCGGCGGCGGGACTCGACCGGCTCGGGCGCGACGACGGGCATGCGATCCCGACCGATGTGATGTTGCCCGCGCCAGCCCAAGGTGCGGTCGGGGTCGAGGTGCTCGCCGGGAGCGCGGCGGGCGAGATCGTCGCGGCGATCGACCACCATGATACGAGTGCGTGCGTGCTGACCGAGCGGGCGCTGCTCGCACGGCTGGGGGCAGATTGCCATTCGCCGGTCGCGGCGCTGGCCTCGCTCGCGGGCGAGACGCTGACGTTGCGCGCCGAGCTGATCGCCGAGGACGGCGCGTGCGACGTCGCGGGCTCGATCGAGGGCACGGTCGAGGACGATCTCGGGACGGCACTCGCGGAGGATCTGCTCGCGCGTGCGCCGGCCAGCGTCAGGCGGCTGTTCTCCGCATGATGCCCCGATGACCCGCATGGTCGTCGTGCTGCGGCCGGAACCGGGCAACACGCGCACCGCCGACGCCTTGCGCGCGCGTGGGCTGGAAGTGCGGCAGGTGCCGCTGTTCGCGGTGGTGCCGGTCTATTGGACGCCGCCCAATCCGACCGGGTTCGACGGACTGTTGCTGACCAGCGCGAACGCGGTACGGCATGGTGGCACCGGGCTGGACCTGTTCAAGCGGTTTCCGGTCGTCGCGGTCGGCACGGCGACGGCGGCCGCGGCGAGCGAGGCCGGGTTTGCGGTCGCGGTGACGGGCGGCGAGGATGCACGCGCGGTGGTGGCCGAGGCGCGGGACCGGGGTTTCGCGCGGTTGCTGCATCTCGCCGGGCGCGAGCGGGCGCCGACCCAGGACGGCGTCGAGGCGGTCACCGTCTATGCGAGCAAGGCCGTCCCGGTGCCGGCGGACGTCGCGCGGTCGTTCG